>NZ_JBSSFA010000010.1:0-198139 GCF_054062215.1 Bacillus sp. TE9106W | reverse complement strand
GTTGCCTGTCAGCTACTAGGCGACTTGGCTCTTACCTAGGCTGGACTTTCACCAGCAAGCAGTGCCCAGCTTAGCTGGGCACGCTAAATAAAAAAGATGAATTCTGTTTTTAATAGAATTCATCTTTTTTATTTATCGATATTTTTTCATATACAATAGAGTGTAAATCATACATTTTTATTTTTTATACCAATTCAACAAAGAGTAATTTCTCAATTGAATATCACCTATCTTCCCATAAAATATAGCCCTTCCTAATAAAATTAGGAAGGGCTATATACAAATGCCAGTTCAAATTTCAAACAGACATTGTAACAAGTTAGACGATATTAATACCTGCACTTACAAATCCAGCTACTGCAGCTATTGGACTTGCTGCTGTTAAGGAAACATATAATAATATTTTATCCCCAGCTACTACTGGAATAGCTTCAGGGATAATTCCTGATGCTGTAGAACCAATCGCGATCGCGGCAAATGCTGGTGTTAATAATAGAGGTGCACCTTGTACTGTAAACGTGTTACTTGCTGCTGGTGCAGTTAATATTTGTATCTGCACTTGAACAGGTGATAATGGAGATAATGCAGCTGTTGCACTAAAGAAACCTGCTAATGACGTAATAATCCCGTCACGTGGTGCTACAAATGCATAATCACCTACACCTAATGCTAATGTGATACTTGTTCCACCAGCTAATCCTATACCAGGCTGACTAAATCCAAATCCAAGTAGAGTTCCTGTATTAGCTATTAATGCGTTAACTAACGCTGCTGGTGTTGTACCTGAAGCGAATGGAATAATAGCTCCGCCACCAGTTGCTCCCGTTGCACCAGTTGCTCCCGTTAGACCTGTTGCTCCTGTCGGGCCTGTTACTCCTGCTAGACCTGTTGCTCCTGTCGGGCCTGTTGCTCCTGCTAGACCTGTGTCTCCCGTTGGACCTGTTGGGCCCGTTGCTCCTGCTAGACCTGTGTCTCCCGTTGGACCTGTTGGGCCTGCTGCTCCAGTATCTCCTGTTGGACCTGTTGCTCCCGTTGCTCCTGCTAGACCTGTGTCTCCCGTTGGACCTGTTGGACCTGTTGCTCCTCCTCCTGGACCCGTTGGACCTGTTGGACCTGTTGCTCCTCCTCCTGGACCTGTTGGACCTGTTGGACCTGTTGCTCCTCCTCCTGGACCTGTTGGACCTGTTGGACCTGTTGCTCCTCCTCCTGGAGTAACCCCAATTAATTGAGCTAATAAGTTTAATAAAAGTTGTAAACTTGCAGGATCAAGAATTAATGAGAAGAAGAATGGTGCAAGAGCACTATAGAATTGTTGTAATAAAGAAAGTAATTGACCTAGATTTGGATTAGGAGATTGAAGTAAGTTAATAATACTTTGAATTAATTGTTTTAAGAAATTCCCTTCTGGAGAAGGCGCTAATTCATTTAGTAAGTTCAATAGTTGAGTAAACAAATTGAGTAAAGCCAATCTGTTTGCGTCACTTGGATTTGCAAAAAATGCTGCAATAGCCGCAATTAAAGAATTTAGTAAAGTAATCAATCTTCCTAATTGTTCACTAGTAATTGGAACCGTTTGTGGATTATTACAACAATCTGAAGTGAAAACAATCGGATTATTGCAGTTGTTATGACCAAAGCAATCGTTATGTTTCATTTATTTCCTCCTTACTTGTTTTATAGTTGAGTGTTTTCCTATTATAAGAGTTAAAAAAGATTCATTTTAAAAAAGTAATTGAGTTATTTGTTCCGCTTAAAATAGGAAACATGAACGATAATTAAACTTGCAAACATTATTTAATTATGTTCATGACTCACATATTAATTATATGTTTTTAATAATTGACTGCTTAGATTAAACACCTAAACTTAAGAGTTTATTTTATTTTTCCACGTTTATCTCTTAGGTCCAAAAGCACATTTAACTTGAGTATGAAAACTAAGCATTAGCATATAATCACCAAGCAACAAAAATACCTTTACTAAAATTGTGTTCCCTCTATTATCATGAAGCCGTTTCTATTATCAAAAACTTTCATAATCTATTTTTCCCCTGCAATATCAACTTCAAATTATAATAATAATTTAATAATCAATTTAATTGCTGGTAATACAATTTCACTTCAACTATTCGGCGTATTATCCATAGTTAATTTAGTTGGAGGTGGTTCAACAGGTGCCTCTTTAACAATTATACGAATCGATTAAAAAATGATTTTTTCTTTTTTATAATAGTCATTCTTAAATCCTAAAATAGTAACTATTACATCATTCCTTAAGCTTATATATTAATAACTTCACGACAGTGATTTTGCAATAAGAAACACTTTGTACTATATTCATAGTACAAAGTATCTATACTAAATTTTCCGTATATACATTATCAATTTACACTGCTCTCTGCCAATGTTACATTAAATATGAAGGTAGTTTCTCAAATGCGAACCATCTCAATACGTATTTGAGAAACAAACTCCAATCCTATACGCGAGAGCAATACTATGTTGACACTCAAATGAGTGTCTTTTTTTGTAGATTATAAAAATAAAAACCATCTCTTATAGATGGTTTTACCATTACGCCTTTCTATGTTTTGTAAGACAGCTGTAAATTTATGAAGCCGAATAATAAATGGTCATACTTAACCGCGTTAGCGTTTTTCCAAAATTATGATATGTATGCGCTCTATCCGCCTTAAAGCGAATTGCATCCCCACTATTTAATTTATATTGACAATCATTTACTTCAATTGTTAATTCCCCTTCAAAAACCGTTATAAATTCTTCGGTCCCTTCTTTATGGCCTTCCGAACTTAATTTTCCTTCCGCATCAATTTCAACCGTATAGATTTCAAAGTTCCTATCATCTTGGAAAGGAAAAGAAGGATACACTTTATATCTCCCATTGTCTTCTAATAATACTTGAATATCATTTCGTAAAACAACTTTCGTATCCGGTTGCGGATTATTGATTAAAGAAGTAAAAGACACTTTTAAACCATTCGCAATTTTCCATATCGTTGTTAATGTTGGACTTGACTCTCCTCGTTCAATTTGTCCAATCATCGTTTTACTCACACCTGTTAATTGGGAAACCTTTTCTAAACTTAACTTTTCCTGCTCTCGTATTGTCTTTAAATTTTTCGCCAAAATAAGTTGAATTTCTTCCATAAGAAACACCCCTACACTATATACAATATAACGACCGTTATGTATAATAAAAAGCACACGTTATATTGTTCTTTTCGGTCATTATAACACACAAATAATTAGGGGGTTTTAAAATGCCTATATTTTCTTTTTTATTATTTGTTTTTATAAGTAGCTTCACACCCGGACCTAACAATTTTTTAGCGATGACATATGCTAATCAACATGGTTTAAAAAGGAGTATGCAATTTTGCTTCGGAGTAGCTTTCGGATTTTTCATCCTCACTTCCTTATGTAGCTTCTTTAATATTGTCCTAATTAAAATTCTACCCATAATTGAATTTCCATTAAAAATTTTAGGTGTAGCTTATATGCTCTATTTAGCTTTTAAAATACTTACTAGTAAAACTAGCACAGATCCCAATAAAAAATATAATAAAAATTTATTTACAGTGGGGATTTCCCTTCAGTTTATTAACCCTAAAGGGATACTATTCGGACTAACTGTAGTATCAACTTTTATTCTTCCTTACTACAATTCATATTCAAGTTATCTACTTTTTTCATTATTTCTAGGTGTAGTTGGGTTAATGAGTACATGTAGTTGGAGCTTATTTGGTTCCATGTTTCAAAAACTTTTGTTGAAACATACTAAATCATTTAACATCATTATGGCCATTTTACTAGTTTTTAGTGCAATTTCGATTGTATTCAATTAAATGTCTTTAATTTCGAAAAAGAGGATTACTCATTAAAAGTATCCTCTTTTTGGGCCGAATGATTTTTAAATATTCTGTTCCACTAAACGAAAACCTTTACTTAACTTCATACCACCAGCCTCTACGATCAAGGTAATCCGTCATTCCCTTAAGTTGCGCATCTGAAGTTGGTTCAGAGATAAAATATGTTAGACCATCAGATTGTAAGATGAAGTTTGCTGTCATTTTTAGGGACGTTAACGCTCCCATTACATCTGGTGTTTCATACGGTGAAAAAGCGCCTGATTGAATGATATTTTTTTTAGATGGCGGAGTTGTGCCACCAGATTGCCCAGTTAATGCATAAACAATTGAATTTGCAATCTTATCTGGATTCCATTTTGCCATATCTGCTTCATTATCGATAAATCCAAGTTCAATTAAGATTGCAGGTGCTTTCGTATTCGCTAACACATAAAGATCTTTTCGTTCCTTTGCACCACGATTTGACCAGCCAATATCTTTTGAAAGTTGTGCTGCTACCTTTGCTGATAAAGCTTGTTGGTCGTAGTAAAGTACTTCAACACCATTTGCTCTCGTATCATATGAGTTTAAGTGAAACGAAACTACTAAGTCTACATTATGTGAATTTGTTTTTGATACAATGTTATTTAAATTTTGTGCCTGCGTTGTCCCTACTTCATCAGTATCATCATAAACCGTATGCCCTAATGCTCTTAATTTAGCAACAACTGCATCCTTAACTTGGCGATCCATAATGTGTTCTTTCCGATTCCCATAATTCGCACCTTGTACAATGCTGTTATGACCTGCATGTAAACTATATCTAGCCATTTTTCAACACCCCCTTTATTATTAACATATTCAAAGCTCGTCTTATTGTCCGGTCAAATATCCAGTACAACACTTGCAAATAATAAATAGGGCGCTAATTTATTTTTTTAATGAAAAAATTAAAAATAATACTTTAAGTTGCGGCATCTACGTTTTTATTATTCATTTTAAAATCTTTTTATAATAATACAAAAAATAAGCTATAATATAAATTATTGTTCTTTAGGAGGGGTTTAATGGCTGATAAGTATAAATTTTTAATTCTCGTTGTTACAGCATTTTTTCTTTCTTTTCCTTAATAAAAGATTTCCGTAACACTTCAAAAAGTTTCTTTTGGGGAAGCTTTGCAATCCTAACAAGCTTTATATTATTATTAACACACGCTTTAGAGTTAACTCCAATACTTCTCCACTCAGCCCAAATGGCTCTTGAGATTATTACAATACCACGTAAATTAATTCTTCTATCTGTCACTGAATTCGCTAGTTTCTTCTAATAATTCGAACATCTATAAATTTTCAACTCTATAGCTCTAATTATCTTTACAAATATAAAAATGCGGTTTCTCCTTTCTAGAGAAACCGCACTATATCAAAGTTCTTATTAAATTTTAAACTGACTCGTATATAGGTCAAAGTAAAATCCTCTATCTTCCATAAGAGATTCATGATTCCCTCTTTCCAAAATACTTCCCTCTTGTATAACAAGGATTTGATCTGCTTTTTCAATCGTTTTCAATCGATGAGCAATTACGAAACTTGTTCGACCTCTCATTAAATTGTTTAGTCCTTCTTGAATTTGTAATTCTGTTCTCGTATCAATATTAGATGTTGCTTCATCAAGAATTAATATATCTGCATCTGCTAAAATTGCCCGTGCAATCGCAAGAAGTTGTTTTTGTCCTTGACTTAAATTCGATCCTTCTGATGCAATTTTTGTTTCATATTGATTCGGCAAATGCTTTATAAAAGAATGCGCAGATGCTGCCTTAGCTGCATTGATTACTTCTTCATCACTCGCATCTAATCGACCATAACGTATATTATCCATAATTGACCCAGCAAATAAATACGTATCTTGTAAGACTACTCCTATTTTACTTCGCAACGAGTTCAAATCATATTCTTTAATATTTTTTTCATCAATATAAATTTGCCCTTGCTGTACATCGTAAAAGCGCGTTAGCAAATTAATGATTGTTGTTTTGCCCGATCCAGTTGGACCTACTAAAGCAATTGTCTCCCCTGGCCGCGCTTTAAGACTCACTTCTTTTAAAATCGTTTTATTTTCCTTATATCCAAATGTAACATTCTCAAGTGCAACATGTCCTTGTAAATTTTGTACCATGAACGCATCTTTTTTATTTTGGATTTCTGGTACTTCATCCATAATTTCAAAGACACGTTCTCCACCAGCAACTGCCGCTTGAATCGTATTCATTAAAGTTGCGAATTGACTAAGCGGTCTTGAGAATTGACGAGAATAATTAATAAAAGCCGCAATGACACCTACTGTTGTCATTCCATTTAAAACCATTACTGATCCAGTCCCAATAACAAGCCCCATACCTAAGTTATTTATAAAATTCATACTTGGAAAAATAAAAGCTGAAAATGTATCCGCCTTCGTAGCAGACATTCTAAGTTGTTCATTAATTTTATTGAAATTTTGTACAGTTTCTTTTTCTTTCCCGTATAACGTTGTAACATCCGCTCCAGTTATAGCTTCTTCAATAAAACCATTTAATTCTCCTAAATCTTTTTGACGCTTTGCAAAGTTTTTACCACTATAAGCAACTAATTTTTTTGTAACGAAAAACATAATAGGTACTGTAATTAGTGTAACAATTGCTAAAATCCAATCTAATGCGAACATCGCAATTGTTACACCTATAAAGGTTAATGCTGATGAAATAGTTTGTACAACACTTTGTGTTAACGCTTGATTCAAATTATCTATATCATTTGTCACACGACTCATTAAATCCCCTTGAGAACGTACATCAAAGAACCGTAAAGAAAGCGTTTGGATTTTCTCGAAAATATCTTGTCGTATTTTTTGTATCGTTTTTAATGCAACGTTAACCATAACAAATGTTTGTAACCATGTTAACAATACTGTTACACCATAAATCGCGATAAGTAACAAACACATTCTCGCCGTACCGCTTAAATCTTTCGGTACAATATATTGATCGATAATTACTCCCATTAAATACGGACCTAATAACCCAAGTAATGTCGTAATAAATACTAAAAATATAACGAACGTAAGAGCAGCCTTTTGATAGCCCATATAGTTCCATACTCTCATTACAGTTCCTTTTGTATTTTTAGCTTTACCCATCTTAGGCGCGTTACGCCCACCTTTATTTGCAAATTGCCCTTGGAAATTACGCATTTTCTTTCCCACCTTCTTTATATAAATTACCACCTTGGGAAAGATAGATTTCTTGATATACCTCACATTGTTCTAACAGCTCTTCATGTGTACCATCACCTACTAATTCACCGTTATCTAAAACGAGAATTTTATCAGCATCTATTATAGAAGAAATTTTAGAGGCAATTAATAATGTTGTTGTTCCTTTATATTCTGTTCTTAGTGCCGATTGAATGTTAGATTCTGATTTAGCATCTACTGCAGATGTAGAATCATCTAATATAAGAATAGATGGCTTTCTCACAAGTGCCCTTGCAATTGATACACGTTGTTTTTGTCCACCTGATAAATTCGTTGCACCTTGTGTTAAATGATATTGATATGAATCTTCTAGCTTATTAATAAACTCAGTCGCACAAGCTGCTGAAGCTGCTACTTCAAGTTCCTCCTTCGTTGCATCTTCTTTACCATAACGTAAGTTCTCTTCTATACTACCTGAAAACAACAATGCCTTTTGAGGTACAAATCCTATAGAAGCACGAAGTTTTTGTAAATCATACGCCTTAACATTTATTCCATCAATACATATTTCACCATGATCAACATCATATAAACGCGGTAACAGTTTTGCTAAAGTAGATTTACCACTCCCTGTAGAACCGATAATTCCTACCTTTTCACCTTTACATATGCGAAATGAAATATCTTTTAAAACATATTCATTATTTTTCGTATAACTATAACTAACATTTTTAAAGTCAATTTTCCCCTCAATTTTCTTAGGCACAAGCGCATTTGTTTCACTCTTAATATCAACCTCAGTATTTAAAACCTGCTGTACACGATCCGCGGACGGAAATGCTCGCGCGATTTGCATAAATACCATACTGATAGACATAAGTGACATTAAAATAATATTCAAATAGTTAATAAACGCTAATATAGCTCCTACTTGAAGCGCTCCATTAAATACTTTTTCTCCACCGATCCATAATGTTGCAACAATCCCGCCGCTTACAACTAACATAATGATTGGCATCATTAAAGAAATAAGCTGCACTGCTCGAATATTTATCTTCGTTAAATTTGTATTCACTTTTCCAAACTGAGTGATTTCATATTTTTGTCTTACATACGCTTTAATAACACGTACGCCAGATAAATTTTCTTGCAACTTTGTATTCACTTTATCTAATGCTTCTTGCACTTTTTTGAACGTTCCGCTCGCTTTACTTGCAATAAATATAATCGCAAGCAATAAAATTGGAACGACTACGAGTAATATAGGAAATAACTCACGTGCTGTTACAAAAACAATTATTATACTTCCGATAAATAACAAAGGACCACGAACAAGAACACGTAATGTCATTGTCATCGCCGATTGAATTGAAGTAATATCATTTGTCACAATCGTTAATAATTTCCCAGTTCCAAATGAATCGCGATTTTCACTAGAAAATGTTTCTATTTTCGCAAATACATCTTTTCGTATGTCTGTAGCGAAATTAACTGCTGCTTTTGTAGAATACATCATGCACCCAAGTCCTCCAACTAAACCGAGTGTTGCAGCTCCTATCATAAGAAGCCCCATTTTTATTACATAATTCAAATCACGGTTTGCTATCCCAACATCAATAATATGTTGCATAATAGTCGGTTGAATTAAGTCCATCGCAACCTCAAGTACCATAAATAGCGGTCCAATAATAGCGAAGAACATGTATGGTTTTAAATACTGTAATAACTTGCGAAATGATTTCATACATAATCTCCTTTTTCCTATGAAATTACCATTTAATAATTCATACCCTCCTTATTTAAACGATGTAGTTTGTAATTTCTTTCTTATTTCTATTATATTATGTAAATTAATATTTAACATTATTAAATGATAAGCATTTATGACTTTCTGGTCAATAAATGTGCTTTATATTACGCAAATAGAAAAACCGTATTCTTAAGTAGAAAGAATACGGTTTTTCATCTATATCTCTTCAATTGTAAAATCTAAAAACTCAGTCTCAAATCCATTGTTTTTAGAAGGACTACACGTGTAAAAACCTATTTTAACAGGTGCATTCCCTATATCCTCCATCAAATGAGCGATTCTTATTTGTTCCCATTGACAGCTTTTTTTTACATATATTATATAATCACCACGTTTACGAACAATTCGAAAACGAAGTTGCTCGTTAGCTAATTCTGTTGGAAAGTCTTGTGTTGACCAATCAGAATATCCATTATTCGTTACGACAGCTCCTAAATGGGAAGGGCCATCTGGAATATACTCTAATGAAGTTTTCAACCAACACTTTTCCGAAATCATAACAAAAAGACCTGCTTGATCGTATTTTGAATTTGGATTCATACACAATTGTACTTCAGCTTGAAAGTCTGTCACCATTTCATTATAAAATACATGACCATTCATGACTTCAAAACCATAATGTGTTTTAAGCCAAAAATCTGTTTCTGCTTTCGAACGGACAATAAATGCCTGCTTTTCATTAATTTTATAATATTCAGGGACATTCATTATAGTGAGCTGCTCAATATGTTTAGGTATATATGATATATTCATAGTTCCTCCATAATAAAACCTTTATACAAACATTTAAAACTCCGCTAATACTGGGAATTTATAACCTTTAAAATCTAACTCTTTATTACTCCGAACCATTAAATACTTACTAGACTGTAATTTTGTAAACTGTACATCCTCAATCCCTAATTGATCTGGAGAGAAGTAAAATTCGATTTCTGTAAACCTTTCAGCGATTTCCCCGCATATTTCATCTAAAACTGGAATTACTGGTGCAAACACCCCATATAATTTCAACTTTTCATTATCTACTTCATATACAATTAGAGCATCTAGTTTCTCTGAATAATACAATTTCTCATTCCATTCCGAATTGTACATATTCAAATAAAACGAAGGATGGAAGTTTAATGTTGAAAAATTATTTGAAAGTCTTTGGCTACTATCAATAGTTTCATGTATTAACTTTCTATCCTCTTCCATATAATAATCTAACTTTCTAAGTAAAGAATCATTATTATTCTCTTTATTATATAGAATAGTCATTAAATACTCCTGCACAACTTTAAACCCAAATGATGCATATAGTTCAGGTTTTTCTGTAAACAATAATGTACATTCACATTTCTTATCGATTTCTTCTATCATTTTACTCATTAATTGTGTCATGAGTCCTTGTCTTCGAAAATTAGGGTGTGTCATTACCGAATGAATGCCCGCTGCATTCATTCTTTCACCATTTACTAGCAATGGTAGCGAAAATACCGCAACACTTGCAATCGCTTTATCGTCATGTAAAAATGATAAAGCTTTGTATGTATCGTCCCAATAACCTCTCTCTGAAAAATCATGCAATGTTTGACTTGGAATCCCAAACACTTCTTCAAATAAAGGAAATAACTGCTCTCTTTTCGGTTCTGCTAAAAGAAGTTTTTCAAAAATTTCAACATTCCCCATGTTGTCCCTCCATACGTTAATTCCATCAAATTAGATTTAGTTATATGACCTGCTCTTAATGTAATAGGTCTTACCAATCAATATACTATCATAAAATATAAAAAAAGAGTCTAATTAATTTTATGTTTTGACTATTCGAAAATAAGTCGAATAAAGAAATATTAAGATTTTTGAATATTAATAAGTTTATTATATAAAAATAGTGCTTTCCACTTCGTTTTTACTCATAGAAATACACCATTTATAAAAAATATTTTTTATTATTTTTTTCCTTCTAGTCTCTCCTTCGTATTCATTTCTTCTCCTCTCATTCGCTTTTCAAATGTATTTCTCCAACTTGTAGAAAGCGCATGTACTTCTAAGAGCCTTTTTAGCCCTTCCATATTTTGTTTTTCCTTATGCATAATACGATTAGCAAATGCTACTGTAATACCTTTCGGATCAGGCTTTATTAACTTTAATGTATCAATAGGTGATACCCACCCTTCTTCTAATACACGAAAATAAAACCCTGTATATCCTGTTTCTTGAAAATATAATGGTAACTTTGGAATATTGTATTTCTTTGCTAATTTAAAACAAGGTTGTCTTGGCTGCGTTACTTGCACAATTGCTTCTCCAATTTGAAATGTATCACCAATACAAACATCCTCTTCACGCATATCGCTAATTGTTATATTTTCTCCGAATGCCCCATATACAAGATCTTGATTCAACTCTTTTTCCCAATATCCATAATGTTCTCCCGAATATACGCACACCGCTTTATCTACTCCTCCATGATGCACTAAATCCGCCTGGCCATCCCCATTAAATTTTACAAAGGATAAAAACACCGCTTCCTTTACTTGTTTCTTATTTATGCCTGTATGAATTACCTTTCCGCCGTATGTAACCTCTTTCGGTAACCCTATATTTAAAGATAATAATTGGTATTCATTAGTCATTCTATTTCCTCCTTTAAGATTGTTCCATATATTTTCTCACTCGATTTATTTTCACTACTATCTCTTTTATATAAAGATGATTATAAAACCTAAAAAATCATTGTTCAATCCAATTATTATAGACTTTTTACAAAATAAAAACATTCGAGCTATTAAAATAAAAAATCCTACTCCAACAATAGAAATAGGACTTATTTATAGAAAAGATAAATATATGTGTGCTGCAACTCGAGAGTTTATTGAGCAACTAAAAAGAACGGTGCATTCTTTACAAAACTAAACGAACAAAAGGGATTACCCTATGAATCCGTTTCACAACGACTTAGTAGAATCATCTCTTTTCAAAACAAAATATAACATTATATTAAGATTCATATAAATTTCAATGTACCTTTTTAGATATTGGAATATATTTCGTAAAATATGCTCCAACTAGCAATAAAACAATTGAAATGAACCAAATAAAAATCCCGCCAAAGTTAAACCAATATGCAAACAAATTCAAGATTGCTAGTGTAAAGAAACAAATTGAAGTTAACGCACTCTTCAATCCTTTTACCCCTGCTTTTTTTCTTTTTTCATAAGTAATATACATTGAAACGACAACAAATAAGATAAGAACAATCGGTAACATAACTTTTAGCAATGGCATTCCCTCCCGTATGTAGGTCTCACTATTACCATATTACCCCATTGCTCTTTTTGGAATCAATTAATAACGCTCTTCTCTCCAAAAGTCAGCATACGTTTTATTTTTAAAGTTCACATTCACCTTAGAAAACGGAAGACGTTCTCCAACTTTCAATGAATACCAGTCGTTTAAAAGTGGCGAACCGAAGCAAATATTCATTGTACGATTATGTAAATCAAATAAGACAGAATGCAAAGTTCCAAACCATTCTTCATAATTGTGTACTGTCAGCCCAGTAGGATACTCTTTTTCTACTAATCCTTTTAAAGACTCCATACTCACTAATCCATTTTCATTTAAATATTCATACAATGTGTGATATCTGTTTGTTGATTGTTCTAATCTTCTATTATTCAATTTTTGAATAGGTAAACTAATCGCATGGTTTGTTGATACGATGAAATCTTGGTTGTCACCATCAATCGTTGTTGTGAATTTATGACCGTCAAATATTTCAATATGTGCTGCATTTAAAGGATCAGCTACTATTAAATTAATATTACTAGCAATTGGTATTTCTTCTATTAGTGACTTAGCTTCCTGCACATTTTTACATTTCTCCAACAACAGTCGAATTACCGCAAAACATTGTAAACCATTTACCATTGGCTTTCTTAAACCTGCAATGTTTCCTACTGGTTGACCACATGCTGAAAATGTAACAGATAATCCATGTTCATTAACTCCTTCTGTTCTACCAAAATATTGAGTAGAAAAACCACTATGCGCATACGCACCTTCAAGATGCGTCGAGCAAAAACGCATATCATCTATTACTGGTGATAAATCATAGTTTCTTAATACATAAGTGTGAGTTGAATCTGTCTTTTTAGGTAATACTGCACAATGACTACAACCTGCTTTCAATAGTGTTTGATAGTAATACATCATATTTTTAGAAGGAATTTTCAACACTTCACAAAAACCTTCAATTTCTTCATTAATTCCAGAACAATATTGATTTAATATATTTTTAGATTCTGTCCAATGGATATGCGATATTACGTTTTCTTGTGCTATAAATTGCGGAATAAGATAAGGATGTTGTTTCACAAATTCACCTTGTTGCTTACCAATTTCATAATGACTTCCTTTGAGCGATGAAAAATACCCCTTTACTTGATACATCTAATTCCCCCTTATTGAATTTATCCATATCGTACCAATTAAACTTTATTCATTCTTGATGTTTTTTACTGTCTTTTAAATCAAATGTGGCTAGGATAAAATAAAAACTAGGAAACTGTAATCATGAACAGTTCCCTAGTTTTCTTAATACTAAATGATTCCCTCTTCCACCATCGTTTCTGCAATTTGAACCGAGTTCCAAGCGGCCCCTTTTAATAAATTATCGGAAACGATCCAAAGATGGAATCCATTGTGCGTATCAGGGTCTTTTCTAATTCTCCCGACAAATGTATCTATTTTCCCCTCTGCATATAATGGCATAGGATACAGCTGTTCACTAGGATTATCTTGCAATATAACACCTGGTGCATCCAGCAACACTGCTCTTATTTCTTCAATAGTTGCTTCTTTTTCAAGTTCAATATACACCGATTCTGAATGCCCTGAAACAACTGGAACACGCACACAAGTTGCTGCCATTTTCAAGTTTTGATCCTCCAAAATTTTCTTCGTTTCTTGAATCATTTTTACTTCTTCAAATGTATAATCATTATCTGTAAATATATCTACTTGTGGCAGTACATTAAACGCAATTGGATAATGCTTTTTATCTTTTTTTACAGGTAATATCGTGCTCTTATACTCTTCACCTGCAAGCATTGACTTAGCCTGTTCTTTTAACTCCTGGATCGCATGAATTCCTGACCCTGATACAGCTTGATACGTTGAGACGATAATTCGTTCTAAACCAAATGATTTTCGTATTGGCTGAAGAGCTGTTACCATCTGTAATGCTGAACAATTCGGAACTGCTATGATACCGTTATGCTTCTTTAATGTGTGCGCATTTACTTCTGGAACAACGAGCGGTACATCGCGAGCCATTCGGTATTCACTCGTATTATCAATTACAATAGCACCACTAGACACTGCATGATTAACAAATCGTTTAGAAACTTCTCCTCCTGCACTAAAAAAGGCAATATCTACCCCTTCAAAGCTAGTTGCTTTTGCCTCTTGTATTATTATCTCTCGTCCTTTGAATTGCACTACCTTACCAGCGGATTTTTTTGACGAAAGTAATGTCACTTCAACTATATTAAATTTAGTTTCTTTTTCTAACAGTTCAATAATTTTCTGTCCTACTGCACCTGTAGCACCAACTACAGCTACATGATAGCCCTTTTTGATCATCATTTCTCCTCCAATATAACTTGAATGAATATTTCTATAATTTCATTTTATAAAGAATTTAAGCATTTGGAAAATTGAAATACGTGATATAATCATTCACAAATCATGATAATAAAAGAGGGATTGCTTATGGAAATGAGACATGTTAAAACATTTTGTGCCATCGTGAAGTATGGTAGTTTTTCTAAAGCTGCTCATGCATTAGGTTATGCGCAATCTACTGTAACAGCGCATATGAAAGCATTAGAAAACGATTTACGTCTCCCTCTATTCGATCGATTAGGGAAAAAAATACTTCTAACAAAAGCAGGCCATCAATTTCATCCTTATGCCCTAGAGTTACTTGCTATTTATGAAAAAGCACAAGACATCCCTCAAAATAGTGATAATTTAGAGGGAACATTAAGTATTACATCTAACGAATCATTAGCAGTGTACCGATTACCACAATTATTACGTACTTACAAACAGGAAAATCCGAAAGTAAATATCGTACTGGAAACAACTACAAACGAACAAGCACTGAATAAGCTGCGTGAAGGAGAATCAGATGTTATTTTCATCATTGGAGAAAGTATGGAACATAATGATTTTATTACGTGTACTTTTTGTAATGAGACATTTGGATGGATTTTACCTCCCCATTACGCTACACACTCGAATCCATTTTGTTTATTAAATGATACTCAATTTATCTTTACAGAACAAAGCTGCGGCTATAGACCGATGGTAGATCGTTTTTTACGTCAAAGCGGAAATGTTCCAGCTAAAACATTTGAAACTTCCAACGTTGAAGTCATTAAACAATCTGTCATGTGTGAGTTAGGAATTTCAATTCTTCCCTACATCGTTGTAAAAGAAAGTTGCGAAAAAGAGCAACTCTGTTTTCAGCCTATCGAAACGCCAGTAGCTATTCAAAGCCATGTAATCTATCATAAATCTAGATGGATTTCACCCGTTTTACAATCGTTTCTTTCCTTACTCGAACGAGACTAAAAGGTACACGCAAAAAAGAGTAACTGCCTAATAAGCACTTACTCTCTTCCAATATTATCTTATTTATTATTCTGTCCCCCACCTGCAATTAATTTACTGCCTGAATATGTGCCTTTTTGCATAAACACTTGATTAATTAATTCTTTTTGTTCCGCTTCTGACATTACTCCTTTACCTTCGCCTAAATTCCCGCTTTGTAGTTTCCAAACCTTATTGTGATCCGCGTCCATCTTTTCATATTTTCCTTGTTTCCATCTCTCTAAAATGTCTGCGTATGTCCTTCCTTGTACAAGATCATTATTCTTTACAATATCAAGCAAACTTTCAATACGTTCTTGTGTGATAAAAATATAACCCCACTTTTGATCAGCTTTCGTTTTTTGATGTGCCATTTCATGTAATGCTGTCTGTATGTTCTCATCTGTCCACTTGAAATTTTTATTAAAACCGCTATTTGGTAATGAATGATTGCCATTTTCTAAAAGCTTTGCATCTTCAGCTTTTACATTACTATCAGCTAGTACTTCGGCTGCCGGAGCTGCTGGTGATGCCTTTTTCGCAGCTGGTTTACTATTATTCAAATAATACAGCATACCATACGTTACACCTACACCAATTACCGCCATACCAGCTATAATACCTATTATTTTAAATAATGTTTTCATCTTGCTTGTTGCCTCCCGTATATCCCATTTCATATTTTCTATTTTCTAAACCACATATGTATTTCCTCATATTATATTTCTTTTCTTTATAAATTGAAAGATTATTCTGTAAAAATTCCCCATCTTTTTCAAATGCCATCCACCTCTAAGCATTTCGTTTTAAATTCATAAAAATATATGCTAGCCTACATATAAAGGAGATGAATAAATATGAGTTTATTGTATAGCGGTTTAACTTTTTTAAACTTTGACGATACATATTTATTACAAAATAAACTACATTCTTATTCACATGAAGATATTGATTTTACTCATTTAGAGCACGCAAACCTGTATTGCGAGCCTCCTTCTTTAATGCGGATAAAACAGGAGTTAAACCGTAGAAAGCAAAAAGGAGTTACTTTTATCGGTTCTGGAAATTATCATTATGTATCTTATTTACTACTAAAAG
The DNA here is from genome assembly GCF_054062215.1 of Bacillus sp. TE9106W. NCBI lineage: Bacteria > Bacillati > Bacillota > Bacilli > Caryophanales > Bacillaceae > Bacillus > Bacillus sp. TE9106W. The sequence goes on along the minus strand of NZ_JBSSFA010000010.1, from coordinate 181,484 downwards.
AAATAGTTGAGCCATTTACCCTTATTTTATTTGATCATCACACTGACATGAACTTAAAAGAAGAAAATGAACATACTCTTATTTCTTGCGGGTCATGGGTATCGTTCGCTCTTCAAAATAACCCGAAATTAAAGAAAGTAATTATGATTGGACCTTCTTCTTTAACAATTCATTCCAATGATTATTCATGCGTAGAAGTGTTCCCAATAGATACGTCAAACGAAGTATCTACACATACAATACTTTCGCATATTCATACAAACACTATATATGTAAGCATTGATAAAGATGTTTTAGACTCAAAAGTAACTATTACGAACTGGGATCAAGGACAAATGGAACTCTCTACACTTTTAAAATGTATTCATTCTCTTATGAAGAATAAAAATGTCTATGGTATCGATATTTGTGGGGAACTACCCGTTTATCCTTCTCAGCTCTTTCTAGCTAAATATAAAAATGCTATTAAAAAAAATGAAAAAGCAAACTTACAAATTTTAAATTCAATATATAATACATAAAAAAACAACGAGCGCCTTATAAGGCGCTCGTTGTTTTTATGCACGTTGTTCTTTTAACCACTTCGTAATCGCATCTAACCTCGAAACATCAAAACGGCTCTCTTCACACACATGTAAACAGTTCAAACTGTTTACAATTTCTAATTCATTCGATTTTACACTTTTCGCGTCAATCATTTTACAGTACCCGTCTGTAACAGTATTTAAATTTTCATAATAACGTTGAAACGATTTTGATATATGTAAATGTTTTTCAAAGTTTCTTCTTCTTTTAGTCTCGTCAGATTCTTTCCGTTTTCTCAGTTCTTCATCATTTGTATATAAATAAAAATATTGATCAGGAAAACCAATTTCCTTATTGATCAGCTTTTCTTTATAAAAGTTTTCTATTAAAGATAATGGCTGATCAAATATATCAAAATCGAAACACCAATTATAACTAAGTGGCTGATAAATATCGCCATCAAGTATTACTAATTCATATTGCTCTGACTTCTGCACTGCTATTTTCCAGCGCTCTACTTGTTTTTCAAAATACCATGTTCTATGTTCGTTTTTTGATCTTTCAAATAATACATTCACTTCAGGTATAATGTACGCTCCATAATTTTTTTCTAACTCACGACACGTGGTACTTTTACCAACTGCACTCGCTCCCTCAAACGCTATAATCCCCATAATTTCTCCCACCTTCATTAAGTTAATCTCTTTGCTTCACTTTTCTCCCCCATAACTGTCTCCATAAAACAATGGAAGCGATCGAAAGCAATACTGTCGTTATGATACTCCCTTCAATTCCGAACGCACCTCCATGAAGGAATTCAGATCCGTTTGTTACAGGTTTAAAAAGTGGTGTAGAATACATTGCCATTCCACTTACTGCAAAACCATAAATATTGAATTGTGCCCAATTCCACAACGAATGCCATGCGCATATCCCCCAGAGACTACCGTCCTTCAAAACGTAAAAAGCTGCAAATACACCAACTAATATTATATTCGATATTGAAAGAATTGTAATACCTGGATTTAGTAAATGAAGAAAACCAAATAAAAAAGAAGTAACAACAATACCGACCCATATACGGCTTCTAACAGAAAGGACTGGAAATAACCAACCTCGAACAACGATTTCTTCCGTTGCGCCCTGTATTAAAAAAGCAACTAAAGATCCTGCAATTCCAAGTATGGCAGTCGGTGTAATTCTTTGCATTTCTAGTTGTACATTTCCTGTTATTAAAAGTAGCAAGACTGGTATTGAAATAAAAAGAAAACCTAATAATGCACCTCTCAAATATTTTCTATTCCACTCGTTTCTCCAAAAGCCAATGGATGAAATTGATCTTTTCTCTACCCATCTAACCCATAAAAAAACAAAAAATATAGCCCCGCCAAACGTTAATATCATCTCAATATTACTATAAATCGCCTTCATTAAAAGTGTCTCTGCTTTCGGTAAAAACAACATAAATAACATAAACAATTCACCTAAAGTTAAAAATACAATTGCAAGTATAACAGCGAATACTGGATGAACTTTTCTTCTTCCTTCTTTGGCTGCTTCCACTATTTTAAATTGAGTAGACTGCAATATTCTCTCCTCCTTAATAAATCAACAATATTCTTGTACTCTATATCGTTTCCTTAATATAAATCCTCAATAAAAATGTTCTCAGTTTAGCATAAACCAAAATTAGGAATAATATATAAATAAAAGAGATGTCTTTGTGTCTTTTACCATCCTATTTCACACTGGTATTACCAGCACTTGCTATTTCCCACCATTTGTTGTAAGATAGTAATTAAGGTCAATTTAACACTAAATTTTTCTTTGCATATTATCAAGTATCAATCAGGAACATTTTATATTCCTTATGGGTTTTTGATAATATGTGAACTTTTATTTTTCATTCAAATAAGGCCGATCATATTGTAATCTTTTTAAATTTTAGGAGGCATTACCATGACATTAACAGGTAAAGTAAAATGGTTTAACAGCGAAAAAGGTTTCGGTTTCATCGAAGTTGAAGGCGGTAACGACGTATTCGTTCACTTCTCAGCTATCACTGGCGACGGTTTCAAATCTCTTGACGAAGGTCAAGAAGTTAGCTTCGAAGTTGAAGACGGTAACCGTGGACCTCAAGCTAAAAACGTTGTAAAGCTATAATTCAAACAATAAAAAGGTTGTTACCAGCACGGTTAACAACCTTTTTAATATATAACTAAAATTTTTTACATAAAAGGAGTGGTTACATGTATCGCAATCGAAAGAACGATGTAGCAGAAGTACCACCAGAACAAACCCCTGTTTGGGAATGTGAAGCGGCGGATTGTTTAGGATGGATGAGAAAGAACTTTTCATTTGAAGAAGAGCCTAAATGCCCTTTATGTAAAAGTAGCATGAAAAGCGGAGAACGTTTATTACCTAAATTAGGTTAATTTTTACTTAACCCCTCTTTAATAAGAGGGGGTTTTTTATTATAATTTTATATCTTCAATATCCGTTCGAACTATAGAATACAATAATGCATCATGTTGCTTATTTCCTTGATGAATATATCCACGTAATAATCCTTCCTTATGAAATCCTATTTTACATAACATTTTACAAGAAGTAACATTTTCAGGGTATGTAATAGCACCAATTCTAAATAAGCCTAAATCTTGAAATCCATAACGAATAATTTCCTCGGCCGCTTCTGAAGCAAAACCATTCCCCCAATAACGAGGATGTAAATCATATCCAATTTCAGATCGTTTACTCCATAGTTGTAAATTATTTAGCCCAATTGTACCTATTAAAGTATTTGTTTCTTTTAATACAATCCCCCATCGTATCGCCTTTTTCTCGAAATAATTTTTTGAAAAAGATTCAATCATACGTGAAGCTTGTCCAAACTCCGTAAAAGAATTCATACCGTAATAACATGTTACCTCATCCAATGAAAAGATTTCATATATTTTTTGACAATAAGATTGTTCTATTTCAACTAAACGCAAACGTTCAGTTTCTAATATAGGAAATGCCATAGAATCATTCCTTTCTTTCTACTCATTCATTATAGCAGAAAAAACATTTTAAATTAGGAAAGTCCTTAATGTCCCATTAATCAAATATTTCAAGGGAAGCTTATTCTCTTAATTCAATAGGAACTAAGAGTAACCCTTCTTGCTTTTATGTGATCATCTCTTTATTCTCTAGTTTTAAAATTAATTGTATTATTTTCATTTTCATCACTCCGCTCGTAATCATATATCATATCATTTCGATTCCATACTCACTTTTCCCTTCTAAAACAACAACCTACTCCATACATTTATGGTAAAATATAGTTATAAATTTATTGCGGAGGTGTAAATTTCCTATGTATATATTCATCGGCTTATCCCTCTTGCTCCTATTACTTATATTTTTATTTGCAAAAAAATTCGTCCCTAACTCATTCATGATGACTAGTTTTAAAGGAAATAGCTTTAAAACATTTTCAATCAGCATTTTAGTCATCGCTACTCTTTCTCTTTCATATGGAATGTATCACGCAGCAACATATCAACCTAAACATTTAGATATAACATTAGAAAATCAAAACTTTACTGTTTTCGGTAACATTGGAGAGCTTGGATATTTCTCAGAAGAATTACTAAAAAAAGATAAAGAAGATAAGCTACATTTTGCCTCTTGGGAACCAATGCAATTAAATAACCCAGAAATAATAGTAAACTATCCTTCAGGTAGACAGGAAACATGGAAGCCGAACATAATATTACTTCCTGCCAATAAATTAAAGGAAAAAAACGGTATAAAAGAGCTTTACCAACTCTCATCATACTCATTTAAAGAGTCTGGGAACATAACATTAACGATTATCGAGAATAATACAACGAATAAAAAACTCTCCATTCAAGTGAAATAAATAAAATGTCCCTCCAGCATAACGAAGGGACATTTTATTTATATATGCTATATTAATTTGTCGGTTCATTTAATGTTGCAATGATTTCATTTGCAGTGTTCTTTCCATTTCCAATACACGCACCAATACCAACACCATAATAGGAAGCACCAGCTAAGTATATATTCGGGTAAAGATTCATCATTTTTTCTTGTAATGTTTGAACCGCTTGATTATGTTCTAAATGATATTTCGGCATTAAATCTTTCCAATTTGTTACTTCAACTACTTCTGGTTCACCTTTAATTCCGAGACTCTTTTCAATATCATATAAAGCAACCCGTACTAATTCTTCTTCACTATAATTTTTAATCGTTTCATATACTGGATTAGTACTCTTATAAAACATTCTCACTAATAATTTTTGTTTTCCAGATGTATGTTTCCACTTCCGGCTTGTCCATGTACACGCATCACAATGTAAATCACTGTTTTCCGTTACGATAAATCCTGTGCCGTCCGCCGGTAATTGTTCATCTAGTATGTCAAATCCTAAGTAAATACTTATAAGAGATGAGTTTTTAAATGTATGAAACTGTTCGTTTAACTCATTAGAATGTAATAAAGTTTCTGCGATATCATGCGGAGCTGCTAAAACAACATAATCAGCTTGGATGGAATCGTGATTTGCAAAGGAAATTTCATAGTGATCACCTTGTTTTTTTACAGCTGTCGTTATAGCACCTTTCTTAACAACTGTGTCAGTCAGTACTTCTTCTAAACGATTAATAATTGTAGATAGTCCACCTTTAAATGATACGAACTTTTTGTTTCCCGCTGATTGAAACTGTTTTTTATTCTCTTCAAAACCTTTAATAATACTTCCATATTTATTTTTATAATCCAGTAAATACGGTAATGTCGATGCCATAGTAAGTTCATTCAATTTACCGGAATATACACCTGAAAGCACCGGAGCAATTTGTCTTTCCACTAACTCTTTCCCTAAAAAGCTCTCTAAAAATACAGCAAGTGAAGTATCTTTCGTAAACTCTTTATTTTTCGTTATGAAATCTTTTAAAGCAACAATTTTCCCTTTCGTTGATACTAGCGTACTGCTAAATAATGACTGGACGCTCATCGGTATCCCAAATATAGTATCAGAAGGAATTGGATGTAAAGTATTATCAGAATATATGTAAGAAATACCCGTTTCGTTATATACCATTTCTTCTTCTAAATTTAAATCTTTTACAAGTGGCATAACATGTTCATTGCGTGCAACAATAGAATCCGCTCCTGATTCCATAATAAAATCCTTTTCTTCTACACTATGGATTTTACCACCTAAGTACTCTTCTTTTTCTACAAGAATTAAATTCAAATCAATATTATAATCCTTTTTTAATTTCTCTAAATAAAACATAGTGGAAAGTCCTGTAATACCTCCACCGATAACAACAACCGTTTTCATATGTGCTGCGCTCCTAACCGATACAATTAATAATTCCTTTCTTATTATACCCAAAAGTCCTTATATTCGACTAGCAACTTGCGCATTCTGTAAGAAATTAGACAATATATTCGAATAAATTTCCGGTTGATCATTATGCACTAAATGACCAGCAAACGGAATAACGGCGATATGTATATTGGCATTTAATTGTTTGAACGTTGTAGCAGCTACAACTTCATCTTCTGAATCTCCCCCAGCAATACAAAGTGTAGGTACTTGAAGATTAGCTACATCACCAGTTTCGTCGAATGGGTACCAATCTTTAACTTGCCACGATTCAAGCAATGCTTTCCAATCACTTTTTTCATGAATTTGATTCATATAAGTTACAACTTCTTCATTTTCCATCAATTGCTCGTGACACTTCGCTTCATACTCCAGAGACTCTTCCCAATTATCCCTCTTAACCGGAAAGATCCCTGAAAAAGTTAATGTTCTCACTTTCTCTGGATACTTTTTTGTAAATAATAAAGCGATTAATCCCCCTAGTGAAACACCCGCTATATGACATCTATCAATTTGTAAATGCACTAACGTATCATATAAATCCTTAACAGAACGTAGAAAATAATTCTCCAATGTCCCTCCTGATCTTCCATGACCTCTTAAATCAGGACGAATAACTTGATAATTTTGTTCTCGAAAAAATGCTGCCTGCTCTTCATATTCTACTAAACCTGTCATACCACCAGAATGTAAAAGTACGATTGGTTCCCCTTCTCCTGAAATGTACGTATGTAATATCATGTATCCCCCTCCTCTAAAACAGAATATTCCATCTATTATTAGTATATAGAATATACATTTGAATTTCCAAATAAAAAAGAACTATAACATTTTCACATCATGTCATAGTTCTTTCTATTTTAAAAACATAAAGTAATTAATCAGTTTATCTATTTCTTGACTTAATGCCAATACTTTTTCATGTTGAATTCCGTAATCCGATACTAAATATAAAAGTTCTTCTTTCTTTATTTCAATTACTTTTTCCAATTTCACTAATTCCATGTCGTTTTACTTCTCTCTCCAATACTAAAATGTATGTATTTTAGTATAGCCTATTTACATAATTAGTAAAAGTAAAATATGCATGTAAAATCTTACAAATATGAAAATAATATAATATCACCAAATAAATTTATGCCCTTTATACAGAACAATGACTTCATCTCATATTCATAACAAATCGGAATTTCTCTAAAGTTATATCTTTATATTTTGGAGCCCTCTTAATATGATCAAAGTAACTATATGAGAATTTAAAGACATGTCCAAAATCCCAATCAAATGTACTATAGTCTTTTAGCCAAAATCGTTTTTCTGTTGGTAATACATGAGCACGTTTAGATTCGATTAAAGGTAAACAATCTATCGGTGAGTGTAATGTTATTTCGCTATTCGATGTAAGATTTTGACTAGCACGTAATACGTATACTAGTTTTAATAATGGACGTATCGCTCGATGGAATATATCTATATGCCCTAAGTCATACATAATATTAATTGCATGAGAAAATGTAAGTAAATGACCAATTAAATCATGATGTGCTTCCGCTCTATAAATAATATGAAATTGCGAGAGCTCTTTTAAAATAAACTTTGAAAGTTGTTTTGGATTTCTCAATTCATTTTCTATCTCATCTTTTATATTTAATTGTTTTACTTCCTTCGTCGTAAAACCAATCCACGATCTGCCTGGAATTGTTTTTCGAAACGATAATATAAGGTTAGTAATTCCTTTAATATCTTGATTATCACCCCATTTTTGTAATTCTTTCATGGCTAATAAACTTAATGCAGCATAAATGACATTATGTCCGACCCAATGAAGTTCATCAATTGTATGTTCTAATGATTTTATAATCATTTTTTCAGCACTGTGAAAATCAATTTCTTCTTTTTTATCGATGATTTCACCTAAGTTTTGCTTACTTAGCATCATTTTTGTTTGAGAAAACATACTTTGTGTTATCTCTTCTTCCATATTGTTATCTTTCATAAAAAAATAACTAGCAATTGCAGCTGCTCCGAAATGTGCATGCCAAATATCATTTGTTTCTTTTTTACATTGAGAAATAATTGACAGGCCTTCTTTTAAAACAGTTTTATTTCCCATCTTTCTATCCCCCATAATAAAAATTACTATATACTCATCCTAAAGATGGCGTCAATACAAATAAAATATGATTAGATTCATCACTTTTATTCAAAAAACGATGTTTCACATTTGGTGGGATACGTACAACATCTCCTTCTTCTAAGAAATACTCTTTGCCTTCTAATTCCACATAAACTTCCCCTTTCATAACAACAGCAATTTCTTCTTTATCTTCATGTGAATAGTGATTTTCCGTTGTATTTGCTTGTTTATTTAGGTCCATCATTAACATTTCAATACGCGCTTTCATAAAATCAGGTGTTAATACATCGTATACGATGTGATCGTTATTTTCTCGATATACTTTCTTTCTATCTTTCTTCTTAGAAATAAGTGAATCTGTATCAATCTCATTAATAAACAGTGTAAATAGCGGTACATTTAACGCTTTCGCTATTAATTCCAATACACTTAACGAGGGATTCGCATGTCCTCGTTCAATTTGACTAATTAATGAAGTACTAATTCCTGCATAATCCGCAAATTCGCGAATTGTCATCTTATTTTTCTTACGATAACTTAATACAGTTTGTCCAAGCCTATCATGTATCATAGTAAATCCTTCCTTCGTCCATCATAATATATATTTTATCGCTTTTGTGCTGACTTACTAAACAAAAGCAAATAATCCTTTTCTATCGTCTCCGAGACTTATATACTTACCTTTGTACATTTTATCGTATTTAATTTATTATAATAGACAATCTATCGGGGGGACAAACTTTGAAATCACCTATTCTTTCATATTGCATCTTATTTTTCGGTGTATTCGCCTTATCAACTTCAGCGATTTTTGTAAAATTAGCCGATGCTCCTGCAACTATCATTGCTTTTTATCGATTATTTTTCGCTACATTAATTCTGTTACCATTATTACTTTTTAATCAAAACAATCGAAGCGAACTAAAAACAATAACAAGAAGACAATGGGGATTCGGATTCATTTCTGGTCTATTTTTAGCTGCACATTATGTACTATGGTTTGAATCGTTACAATATACTTCTGTAGCAAGTTCTACAGTTATCGTAACGTTACAACCTTTATTCTCAATGATTGGTGGTTATTTTTTATTCAAAGAAAGGTTTACGAGAGGCGCGGTTATCGGTTGCCTCATCGCTATTTCAGGAAGTATCGTTATCGGATGGCAAGACTTCCAAATTAGTGGAGAAGCTTTATACGGAGATATTTTAGCGTTTATTGCGGCCGGAATTATTACCGCATACTTTTTCATTAGCCAATATGTTCGTAAAGATTTATCACTTATACCGTATTCGATAATTAGTTATGGGAGTAGTGCCTGTTTTCTTGGTGTATTTGCTTACATGCAAAACGAATCTTTCATCCACTACTCTACACAAACTTGGCTGTGCTTTATTGGCTTAGCATTTATTGCAACGATTTTAGGTCAAACAATATTCAATTGGTTATTAAAGTGGATGAGCGCTACTGCTATCTCTATGAGCATTTTAGGAGAAACGATTGGAACTTGTATACTAGCGTACTTTATATTAAATGAGACTATTTCTTTACAACAAGGACTAGGCATTACAGTTATTTTTATTGGTTTAGCATTATTTTTAATGCAACCCAAACTGCCTAACAACTAACAAATAAAAAGCATGACAGTATAATGTCATGCTTTCACTATTGTTATGTTAAAACAAAGTTGTACAATAACATTGCTGTATAGCCCATTGATTAAAGATCCTTTTAAATAACATTAAAACATAGTTGTACGATAACAACTTCAATTCCAAATTACAATTTTTTTCTTTTTAAAAGAAAGTTGTACAATACAACTTTCCAAACTATTCGTTGATATATAAAAAGCAATGCATTATACATTTATATTAGATGCATAATGCATTGCTTTTTCCACATTCCCAAAAACAAATATATATTTCTTTATCTTTTCATTAAGATTGATTGGTTGTGTTCCTTTACCAACCGTATTATATATTCTTTTATATCCCCTTCTCCTTTTCTTACTGCTACTTTTACACTCGCTGCATCTTTTAATTCAGATAAACTAACTACTACATCTTTGAATTTATGTTCAAGTACATATCGAACCCTTCTTTTTTGAAAATCTTGCAACGATTCTTCAATTGTCGCAATATAATCTTTCAACAATGGATGATTCTTTCTTTTCGAACACCTTTTATATTCTCCTAATATCTTCGTAACAGCTGAGTACGTTTTTCTAATTAACTTACCTCTAACTTTTTCATATTCTTCCCAATCATTAACTATTTTTTTGGCATTTTCTATATGTATTAAATCTTCTTTATTGTAACTTTCCTTACTTTTTTTCATTGAATTTTTACCCAAAACTTTGGACGGTAAGTGACTTTCTAGCCATATTCTCTCAAATTTACTCAACCAAGCATACGCTGCTCGATTTAAATGAGCCAATTCTACTCTTGTATAGGTTGGATATTTACATCTTAATTGTATCCATTTTTCTTTATAATCCCGTGTTCTCTTTTCTCGCGAAATTTGTAAAGTTTCTTTACTGTCTAGTTTTTTTATTATTTTTTTACGATCCCTTACTATTTTTCGTATAGTAGGTGGTGTAAGTCCTGTTTTCATTGCGATTTCTTTCTGAGTACATCCACTTGATAAAAGCTTATTAAATTCTCTCTCCCATACATGTCCTTTTTCAACAATTCTATTGCTCCAATAAAGGATATTTAAGGGGTCTTTTTCTCTTTCTCTAAGCCTATATATGAAACCACAATTACATGTGAAATCTCCTTGTACTTCTCGATTGAATCCATGAACACTAATTTCCACCTTTTTAACGTTTTTTTGCAAATAATGATTAGCTAAAGGATTCATACATATCCATGGTCCCTTTCCAAAAGGTTCATATATAAAATCATTTTCAAAAAAGTTTTTTACAGAACCACACAAGCAACGCATAACCAATATATGTCTAATTGGATGACAAAATCGGATACTACCTTGACCAAAAATATAATTTACCCATGATGATCTTTCATTTATTTGAAATGAAGATTCCAGCATACATAATAGATTTTGCGAATAATGATCTTGAAGTAATTCGCTTAATCGTTGAGTTCTTTTTAACATAGGATATCCGATACCTTTAATCTCCAGGAGTGTCTCATACTTCTCAACATAATAATCTTTCTCAAAAGACGAGAAATTTTTACTTAACAAATACTTCACATCTTCTGCAATCCCTATTAATTCATCCATAAGTTTATTTTCAAAAGAAGACTCATTATCTATACTATCCGTAAGTTTAGGATAGATAAATTTATATGTATACAAGTGTGTGATATTAGTTGGATGCTTAATTAGAGGTATTTGATGTTTAATGCAAACAAAAACTCCTGGAACCTGATGTACTCTATTCCAATAAGCTTCGCCATAAAGTTCATATTGTTCTTTGATACATGCTGAACAACAGTATAAATGCTCTTTGGATTTTATATTCCCTTTTTTTAAACTGAATTGATTATGATAAACTTTTGAACCTATTCCTTCATTTAATTGCTCGTACCATTCTTCTGTTTTAAATGGTCTAATCAGTGGTATCAGTGAATGCCTTTCTATAAAATATTTTATAGTATACATATCTGAAAACACTTGTAGATTATCCACTAAATGTTTCAATATACCAATAGATTGGATTCCTAAAAAAAAACTACTTTTATCAAATAACTTCTCAAGAGTTTTCCTTTTAGATAAATCTGGACTTCGCATATGATATCTAGAGACTATACTATAAAACAATTCATCTTCATACGGGACTGGAAAATGTTCAAGCAAATAACATCACCTTAATTCGTTATAATTAAATTCTTTTAAAGGATTCTTAATATATCCCTCATTATTTAGGCTTTCATATGCAGATTGTTTTTTCTGCTTACCGCCATCAATGATACCCTTTAATATATTTTTATCCTTCACTACTTCTTTTCTTTTTTTATTTTCTTTCTCTTTCATATATTGCAAAGCATCTTTCATCAACTCATTAATATTAGCGTTAGGTGATTTATTTATTACATATTTTATTGCTATTTCTGCATCTTTTTCATTCATATCTAAGTTTATAAGAGCAAAAATTAACTTCTCTACTTTAGTTGGTTCTTTTTTTAAACGCTCCTGTGCCATTTTTTCTTTTTTATCCTGGAGCCTAGCTCTCATATCGATTACTGGTAGTTTATTTAGAATATAGTCTTGCATATCTAACGATACAATATCTTCATACCCTGCTATCTCAGTTTCACAACCCGATTTAAGAGCTTTAAGCATTGGTTGAACAAGCCTTAAATCTTCCTTACCCACTTTTCTAATTAGCCCTGATGAAATTTTTTCTTTCCCCGTTTCAATCGCTCGCCCCTGTGCTAGTAAAAATAGCTTTATAGCGATATCAGTAATCCCCTGGCTCTCTTCGTAAATAACATCCAATAAATCTTGATTAAGTTCTACATATTGCTTTGTCCACTGATAATCCCACATACTTGTAATTAAAACTTCCCAATCTTCTTTATTGCTCATTTGTTGCCAAACCATATCTCCTTGTCCACTACCACGACGTGCTTGCCTAAAATCTTTTTGTAAAAGGCTTCTAGCTCTCATAGTTCCAATTATCATTACCGGTATACCAATTTCATTAATAAGGGTAACGAAAAAATTCATCATTTTCTCTGACGCATCCCCAGTAGCCGCCAACAGATGTTGAATTTCATCTATGATTAATGCACCAACACAATGTAATCTAGAAATTTGTCCCATTCTAGTTACCATTGAGCTTATAGAATTAGAGGACTTACCATAACTTTCAAGGTAGTTTGTCCCAATTAATTTATCTATCTTTTCAAAGAAGTTTTGACATAATGATTTTAACGATCCATCATGTGGACAATTTAATTTTAACCAAACAATTTGAAGCATATTGAGGGGGTGTCTATGCATGATTAGTTGAGGATATAATGAAAGGATTCGTTCTATAGCTGTTGATTTTCCAATACCTGAGAAACCCATTAAGGTAAAACTAGATGCAGTAGTACGTATATCTGCTGACAAATTTAAATTATTTCTTTCTACTAATTGATTATGTAATTCATTTAGTACTTGAATATGTTGTTTTTGAAAAGGGTTCCGGTTCACATATCCATATCGTAAAAATCTTGAAAAACGTCTTTCTAAGTCTAATGTTTGAGCAATTGGTTGGAAAAAACGAGTTAAACGTAATAATGCATGAAATCGATGATGATCTGATAAATTTCTTTCTTTTTCATGGTAATTAGGTAAAAAACTAAGTTGATTAAAAGCCTCTTCATATGACAATATACTAGGTAAAGCTTCTATTAAAGGATTCCCCTGATAATCAACTAATTCCTGTGGCTGATATTGTGCTATTAAAGCGTATGTCCCATTATCTAACTTAACTTCCCTTAGAGCATCACTCATTTTTACGCCCCCTTCTTTTATTAAATAATTCTTTAACTGAGCGGTGCTTGAATTCATTTTCTTGTTGATCGTCTAAATGATTTCCTTCTGTTAAAGTTTTTTCCTCATTTTTATCTATTTTAAACACTTCATCAGTTCTTCGTACATTCCTCTCCCATTTAGTATGGTGACTAATATCTTTAATTTTCTTTACTTTTGTTACATTCTTTGTTTGTTTTTCACTTGTTTCTTGAATCGCTTCTTTAACAATAGATTGAATATTATCAAAAAAGTTAATTTCACTTTGTAATAAACTATGTTCGCTATCTTTATAATCTTTATTTTCTAAAGCGTTTAACTGTTTAACTTCTTCTAAAGTTTTATTTTGATATCGTTCTTGATGCTTTAACAGATAACATTTCTCAAAAATCTCTTCATTCCCTGTATGAATATAAATATGGTTCATATTGCGTGGATCATATGAGAAATCTACTTTCCAACTTTTCTTTGTTCTTGCTGTAGAAAACCATGATTGCTGAAGCGCTGTATCACAGCTGTATAACATTTTTTCAAATCTGATTCCTTTTGCAGTTACCGTAGCACTCCCCCTAGGCATTAAGTAAAATTTCATAATATCAGGATGGACTACTCTTAATTTCCCTGCACGATTTTTCACGCCCCATTTCCATAATTCAATCGGTGTGGGTTTTACGTTATCAACTACCATATCTTTATCACGTATGTAATTCTTCATATAGAAGTTTTTATTGTAATGCAAAATAAAATTGATAATAATTTTTGTATATTGTTCTATATCGAGTTTCGCCCCTAAACGTGGGTCTTTTGTGCCCCTTTTTCCCCAATCTTTTGAAACATACCCAGGTAAAAATGGCCGTATTTTTTCTTGAGATGTATCAAATAGTTTTTCAACAATTCCTTTCCAATCCGGGCGAAAAGATGGATTGTTTTCAATAGTAATATTAAGTCCTTCTATCAAATGATTTACATTATATCCTTCTAATTCTCCCCGATCACCTAAGATAATTTCTGGTAAATGTGCCGCAGGCCAACAATCATCTGTAATAGATATATTATAATTCGCACAAAAATCCTTCTTATTGACAGTAGAATTCAAAAGTGCCATCATCATTCCAATCCATGAAGGTCCTTCTAATCCAACATAAAAACCAGTAATTAAATGCGTATATACATCTGTTACGTAGTAAATCGTCGGTCGCTTCAATACCCAGTCGGCATTGTAGCGAGAAACTAAATATACATTAGCAATAGTTGCATCAATTTGATACCTAGATCCTGGTCCAAAAACCTCAAAAGAAGAAGAACCCAAAACAGGCCTATAATCTCTTTCAAATTTCTTTCTTCCATACTTAGCAATTGTAACTTCTTGTATCCCATATTCTTTATTAAACCAATAATAAAACTGTCCTAAAGTAGGTATATTATCCTCATCCAAAATCTTGATATATTTAGTATTATTTTGATAATATACACTCGACTGAAAGTTATCTCTAATCATCATTTTATACGTATATGCTAGTGTATTTTCCTGATTTGAAAAATAATAAGACTGTATAGCTCTCTTAAATTTTTCTTTTATTTCAGATGTAATATTAACTCCAATGCTATTTGTAATTCTAGGTCTACCAGTTTTATTTTCGTTCCAGTTCTTTTGTTCTCCCTTATTCCCACAATTTTTATAATCCGGGAGTAAACTATCTTTGACTTTCCCTCTTTGCCAATACCTTTTTAAATATTTATAAATAGTCTTATACGTACAGCCAAATTTTTCTGTTGCTTGTAAAATGAGCTTGCCTCTCTCATTTTTTTTGAAAATATTAGGTTCTTTACTTACTAAATCTTGTATAATCCTCCATGCTTTATCCCTAATTAATTTATCTTTTTCTTTTAATCCTTCATGATTTACTATTGGAAATAGTTCGTTTGTACTTAATTTTATGTACTGTCCATTTGCAAAGCCCTCATGAATATTACTAATTGTATCTACAAAAGGCATAGCTTTTTCATCATAAACATCAATTAAATAAATAATAACATTACCTTCATCTATCCAGAGCAATCTATATACCTTTGAATCATCAATTGACTTAAATGTTTCATTAACTGATAATTGAATCACAATTTTCATCACCTCTTTTACTAAAAACTACATCATTTAAAGTTAAACTTCGTACATTTAATTTTTGAGAACTCATATCTACAAAAAATAACTTCCTAGCTAACAAATGTTTAAAATATTTAATTGACGAACCTTGTTCCAAATTGTACTGTTCCTCAAACTCATTGCATATTTCCATAAGATCCTTATCGATATTTTGAAATCTCATTAAGTAACTAGAAAAGACTTTTACAAACGTTTCATCTTCAATTTCATCAAGATAATAAGACTTATGAATCCACGAAATATTCTGGGTTATAATGATTGGGATATCCTTTTCTGTTACAATCCCCCAATCAATCCCTTTTCTTTCCCAATATTCTCTTTCTATTTCAAACTTCTCTATAATCCTTTCATTTTCTAATTCACTACTAGGCTTGATAGTTCTAGCTAGATATTTTATTCCATTTCCCTCTCGAACTGTAAGGAAAAAATCTGTTGTTAGTACAATTAACGTTTCATTTTTCGTACAAATAGGATGACGAATCCCTTTTTCTTTTGCGATGTTATAAGTTACTTCCCGATTTAACGGAAATTGCTCACGAATATCAATAATATCTTCTATCCATTCCATTATAAAAAAATAATTCCTCTCTAAATCAGATAACAGTTCATGCCTTCTATTTGTTTTCCATCCTTTCAACCTAGAACTATTTCCTGTTGAAGAAACATTTTGAATCGTTAACCAAGGTTTATAATTATTAAACTCTCCTTCTCCCCTACCCTCTTTTATATACTTCTCTATTTTCTTTTCCGTCCAATCATTTTTACGTTTGGTCATGTTTTATCCCCTTTTTTAAAACTCTTTATAATTCCCATTATTGGATTTTTTTATGTATATAATACTTAACTTGTTTACAAAAAAACGGATATTTTAAAAATATCCGTTTTACACTAATTATTTATATAAATTTCGTAACACTTGTTTTAATTCTGGTTTAATTGCAATAATTGAACGAATCGCCTTTACTTGCTGTTCCGCATCTTCAACATTAGAAGCATGACCTAATTCTAGCAATAAGCCCGTAGCAACTGTACCTGTACGATTACGTCCACCAGAACAATGGAAAAATACTTTCTTATCTTGCTCAACAGCTTCTTTGACCGCTGCAATGGCATTTCTTACTGATTCGTCTTGCCCTTCTACACCTTCTACGATTGGATAAGCATGACGTTTAGTTCCAATCGGAAACCCTTCTGGTTCTTCTCCTCCAGCACGTAAATCAAACACCTCTGTAATCCCGTGCTTGTTTACTGCGTCTTGTATAGCGTCTACTCCACCAATATATACTTTTCCTTTTACGAGTTCGTGATAGTTAGTCATGTTTGTTAGTCTCCTTCAATTATTAGTTAGCAGCAATTCAATCCGCCACTGATAACAAGGCCTGCACCTTGTTGATCTTCTACATAGTCTAGTGTCAATGTATTTACTAATTCAACAACCTTTGGATCCATAGCAACTTCAATACCATTTACTGTTTCTGTTACATCATTTTCTTGCGCTTCTCCTAAATTAATACCGTAGCTTGGTCCACAGCATCCAGCACCATCAAATGTAAAACGTAGTGTTGAAACACCGTTTTCTTTCATAGCAGTTTCAATAAACTCTTTTGCTTTATCTGTAATATTCATTATTATTTCTCCCCTTCACAGTAACTAATTAGAATTTTTTATTTTACTAACTCTTTAAGCTTCTCATATCCTACAATATCTTCCGATTGCCAAGGGATGATAACACAGTTATTTTGTGATTCCTTTTGTACTTCTTGAATCCACTGTATTTCGGACTGTGCTCTTCCTCTTAACACGAAGTCACTTGTATGTGTTGCGTAAAAACTTTGATTGATAACCCACCATTTCGGAGTAATGTCCGCACGTTTTAAGTCTTCTTGTAGACGGCTCGCTTCATGAACTGGTGTTGCTTCTGCAAGTGTTACAATTACAACGCTTGTTTCTTCTGGATTACGCAAACGTGGTAATAAGTTTTTCACAGACTGTGGTACTTCACCCGTAGAACGTGCAATTTCCTTATGATACGTTTGTGCTGCATCTAGTAACAATAATGTATGACCTGTTGGTGCTGTATCAATTACTACAATTTCATCATTAGCTCTTTCAACAATATCGGCCAAAGCACGAAAGACTGCAATCTCTTCCGTACAAGGAGAACGTAAGTCCTCTTCAAGATACGCTAAACCTTCTTCATCAACTGTATCTTTTGCTTGCTCTATGACTTCCTTACGATAGTTTTCAACTTCTACTTTTGGATCAATTCGACTTATCGCAATGTTTCCTTGTTCTCCATGCATGACATAATCAATATGCGCTGCGGGATCAGTTGTAGTTAGGTGTACATGGTGTCCTTTTTCCGCCAGGCCTACTGCAATTGCTGAAGCTACCGTAGTCTTTCCGACACCACCTTTTCCCATTGTAAAAATTACTCGTTTTCCTGATTCTGAAAGATTAGTAATCAATGTCTGAAGTGAAGGAATAGAGACGGTATTTGTTTCTTCATCCGAAATCGAGAGATTTTCCATTGGTTGAACCAGTTTTCTCATATTCTCTATCCCAGTAACATTAAACGGTACTAATGGAATTTCATAAGTAGGAAGATCTTTTAATTCTTTTGCCATGTTTTCTAACGCGCGTGATTGTCTCTTAAACAGTGCATTTGAGACATTATCACTTTGCATATAGTCTTTCAAAATCCCATTTACAAGTAGAAATTGATTACTAACACCAATTTCTTTTAATTCATGCGCTGCTCGTTCTGCTTCTTGTAATGGAGAACTATCTGGTCGTGTAACAAGCAATAACATCGTTTGGTTCGGATTAGATAGTGCCTGGACCGTTTGACTATATAACTCTTTTTTATCACCAAGTCCTGCTAATGGTCCTAAACAAGAAGCTCCATGAGTACTTTCTTCTAGGAAACCACTCCAAGCCGTAGGAAGTTGAAGAAGACGTAGCGTATGACCTGTTGGTGCTGTATCAAATATAATGTGATCGAATTTTGCTGTTAATTCTTTATTTGTAAGTAACGTAGAGAATTCATCAAATGCGGCCATTTCTACTGTGCAAGCTCCAGATAATTGCTCTTCCATCGTTGCAATAACAGCATCAGGGAGCTTTCCACGGTATGGACCAACAACACGTTCTTTATATTCATGTGCTGCTGTTTCAGGATCTAAGTTTGCTACTTGTAGATTTGGAACACTTGGAATTTCTTTCGGCTTATTCGTAAGTTCTATTTCGAACACATCTTGTAAATTTGAAGCTGGGTCAGTACTTATTAATAAAACTTGTTTCCCCATATCAGCTAACGTAATAGCTGTTGCACATGCAGTAGATGTTTTTCCTACTCCGCCTTTACCAGTAAAGAACAAAAATGGTGTGAATGCTATTGTGTTTGGGTTATATAAGTTTGTCATTGCCTTTCACTTCTTTCTCTATTTTTTCACGTTTAACTTTAAACGTACGACTGGCTTTTGACTCAACTCTTCTACTGTTATATCTATTAATTGTGTAAGTTCTTCATTTGTCAGGTGACTTTTTTCTTTTACTACTTTTCCATCTACCAAAGTTACAGGCAACACGTCTGGTCCTTTATCTGTTAACAGTTGACTGATAACAACATTATTGGCAAATGCATCTGGTTCACTTGCCAAATTATAACGAGTCACATCAATTCCTTTATTCTTCAAGTTGTTAACAGCAACTGAAATACGAATTAACTCTGGATCAACACTTGGACCGCAAACTCCAGTAGAACAACACATTGCAGGATCAAAAATTTCAATCTTTTTCATCTCTGATTTCTCCCCTTCTTTATAAAAAAGCCGAGAAAGAATTCTCGGCCTATTTTGTTTTCAATTATTCTCCTGTTTCAGCATACTTTTTAATGCGTGCGCCAATTTCATCACGAACTCTTTGGAATACAGACCATTCTTGACCCGCTGGATCATCAAATCCCCAGTGAACTCGTTTTACATGAGGTGGTGTTGTCGGACATACATCATTTGCGTGACCACAAAGTGTTACAACTAAATCTGCTTTGTCTAAAATGTCACGGTCAATGATATCAGATGTTTGGTCCGTAATATCAATGTCTACTTCTTTCATTGCTTTAATTGCATTCGGATTTACTCCGTGTGCCTCAATACCAGCAGAAAGTACATTCCATTTGTCACCTAGATATTTTTTACCCCAAGCTTCTGCCATTTGGCTACGACATGAGTTTCCTGTGCATAAGAAGTAAATTGTTTTTTTGTTTTCCATGATAATTCCACCTTTATTATGATTGTTTATTTTTATTGTGTTTGAAAGTATTTACGTTGGAACCAAAGTGCTACATTTACAAGTGCTATCATAACTGGCACCTCGACTAAAGGTCCGATAACTGCCGCAAACGCTGCACCAGACTGGATTCCAAATACACCTACAGCTACAGCGATTGCTAATTCAAAGTTGTTACTTCCCGCTGTAAACGCTAATGTTGTTGATACCCCATAACTTGCACCAACTTTCTTACCCATATAGAAAGAGATAAAGAACATTAATACAAAATAAATCAGTAATGGGATTGCAATACGTACAACATCGAATGGTACGCTAACAATCACTTCTCCTTTAAGAGAGAACATCACAATGATTGTAAATAGTAAAGCAATTAAAGTAATTGGACTAATCTTTGGAATGAATACTTTTTCATACCATTCTCGTCCTTTCGTTTTTACAAAAATCAAACGTGTTAGCATTCCTGCGATGAATGGAATTCCTAGATATATAAACACTGATTTTGCAACCTCTGCCATTGTTATATCTACAACAGCACCTTCAATTCCAAGCCATTCTGGAATAACTGTTACAAATACATAAGCATATACTGAGAAAAATAACATTTGGAATACAGAGTTAAATGCTACTAATCCTGCCGCATATTCTGTATCACCTTTCGCTAAGTCATTCCATACGATAACCATCGCAATACAACGAGCTAAACCTATCATGATTAGGCCCACCATATATTCTGGCTTATCTGGTAAGAATATAACAGCCAAAACAAACATTAAAACAGGACCAATAATCCAGTTTTGTACCAGTGATAATACTAATACTTTTACATCTTTAAAAACGCGTCCCATTTCTTCGTAGCGTACTTTAGCGAGTGGTGGGTACATCATTAAAATTAAGCCAATCGCAAGTGGAATAGACGTTGTTCCTACCTGTAAACTATTCATTCCATCAACGAATCCAGGTGATAGATATCCAACTCCAATCCCTACTGCCATTGCGAGAAAAATCCAAAGGGTTAGATATCGATCTAGGAAAGATAGACGTTTTTTCCCCGTGTTGCTCATCCTTCTCACTTCCCTTTCTAACTATTTATTAACAACCACACCGGAGTGTAGGATTGCTCTTCACAATTTGTTTAATTTTCTCTGTTTGGTCTGGTACATGCGCTAAAATATCTTCTAAAAGCGTGTATAAATCACTTGCTTGATTTAAAGAGTAATAAATCCACTGACCTCTACGCTCTTCCTGTACTAAACCTAAATCCTTTAACTTTCGAAGATGCTGACTGATAGAAGGTTGACTCATATCAAATACTTCAAGAAGTTCACATACACAGCACTCACGTTGTTTAAGGATTGATACAATTGTTAATCTTGTTTTATCTCCTAATAATTTCAGTAATTGGGATGCTCTTGTTACTTCTACAACTGTTTTTTCCATATCTACACCTACCTCGTTATAATTACATAAGCATATGCTTATATGTTGTGTAAAAATAAAACGTATTATTCCTTCAAATTAACTTATTCTCACTTTCAAAATAAGTATATAACTATTCGCTTATATATTCAACTGAAAACTCTCACCTTTACAGAACCTTTACATTCGATTTCCTTTTTTTAAATTTGTGCTCTTTTTCTTATTCCAAAAGATATAAATGATAAATCCTATAGGTCCTGTTAAAAAGATAAATATCAACCATATCAGAAAATGTTGCTTACTAATTTTATTTTTTCGATATTCGAGCGTAACATATGAACACATGTAAATTATCAAAAGATATATACCTACAATTAGCAATTGATCTAACAATCCTATCCCCCCATTTTTTAATAGATAATTCTTAGGTATTTTTTAAAATCATATCATAAGTAAATAATTATATGTCTATATAAAGGGTGATAAAGTTTATAAATCCTCTACTAATTCTAATAAGGATTTACTTGCTTGAACTATACTTAAGGATTCGAGGTATATGTAAATAATTGCGTTATAAAGGTATTCACAAACTCATCTAATGTGTAAATACCTTTACCATTTAAATTTCAGATACAGTTTTATTTATTCTGCAGATAACAATTTTTCCATGATCATTACATCAACATGTTCTCCGTCCATTACACCCTGCTTTTCAAACACTCCTACTTCACGATAACTCATTTTACGATATAAGCCTTGCCCTAGATTATTAAAAGAAAAAGTAAACAAAACAAATTTATAGAATTCATTTTGCTGTCCGATCTTTTCTAAAGCTAAAAGTAACTTCTGTCCCAAACCTTTACCACGATATTCTCTCTTTATGTATATAGATAGTTCACCTACCCCTCGATAAGCATATCGATGACTATATGGATTGATGGAAGCCCAACCGACAATATGTGAATTCTCTTCCATAACAATTACCGAATATCTATTTTCTCTTTGAAACAGCCATTCCATCACATATTTATCTGTTTTTATTTCTGTCTCTAAAGTTGCAATACGATCCTCGATACCCTCATTATAAATAGTCATAATTTCTTGTACATCTTGTTCAATTGCTTTTCTAATCTCCATACTTATCTCCCCCTTATTCACCTCATATCTTTAAGTAGCTTATTAGCTTTCTCACAACAAATTTAGCATCCGCCCCAACTCCCCTTAATGTCGCAGAAGAAAACGAACGTTGACCTTCCAAACCAACATAATATACCCCTTGGACTTCTGTACTTACACCAGCTATTTGTATAGGTCTTCCTTCTGAGTCCAGTGCTCCAATAGAATTGAAATAAGAGAGAGTAGGATGATAGCCCGTTGCAAAAATGACCGTATCGATTGGATCCTTCTTCCCATCAGGCCAAACTACACCATCAGTGTAAAAAGATGTAAACATAGGTCTTTGATCTGGATTCCCCCTAGCTAATCGTTCCTTGTAATCACCTAAATCGATGACTCCACCTGAACTCGGTGCTGTTTTTCCAAATCGCCAAAACGGAAAGGTATCTATGCCTAATACTTTAAGCCAAAAATGTAAGTCCTTCCCCCACACTTTTTGTTTCATAAGTTGAACAGGCTTTCGGACAGCTAAAGATACTTTACTTACATCGGCCAGTTCGAGCGCAATTTGGACAGCTGAATTTCTCCGCCCCACCACCACTACTCTTTGATTCATATAATGATTCGGACTCCGATACATAGCGGAATGTATAATATTCCCCTTGAATTTCTCTTGATCCTTTATTATCGGATTAGACGGACTGTGAAAAGAACCAGTTGCATTTATAATAGTTCTAGTCTGAAATATCTCTCCAGACCCTGTTAGAACTTTAAATATTTCGTCTTCTTTTTCTACAGATTCTACTCGCTGATTTAGCATAACTGGTAGCCGAAAATTTCCCACATAATTTTGCAAGTAATCAATTACTTCGTTCCTCGTGGGATAATCATCAGGATGACCCGGGAATTGCATACCAGGTAACGATGAAAAACGTGCGGGAGAAAATAATTTAAGACTGTCATAATAGTAAGGCCAAGACCCAGCTATTCTCTCACTCGCTTCTAATATTAAAAACTGTAATCCTTTTTTTTGAAGGTGATAACCAGACGCAAGACCAGCTTGCCCTCCTCCAATTACAATGGAATCTAATATTTCTTTCATCTTTATCCCACCTCTGATTTACTTATTTAATTAGATTGTTTCAATTCTTGATACGCTTCAAGGAAACTCTGATAAGTTTTCTTTCCTAAACTGTTTTTTTCGAGTCTGAACATACTTTGAAAAACATAATCCTTTGCATTTTCAACATTACATTGGTGGGCATTCATTATTAATCTTATATAAGATACAAAATAGTCTTTCTTTAAATTACCCGCATGATTAATAACCATTTCATTGTGTTCTCCTTTCAAACTTAATCATTCTGTAAGGAGGGGTAATATAAATTACTCCTCCTTACAGTTATTCTCCTTAACAACAAGATTCTGTACCACAACATGAATCATCTACTTTATTAGGCTTTAAATTTACACTACAAACACCAGTCTCTGGCAAATCAAGTTCTACTTTTTCAGCTGCCTCATAATCACCAGTAAGGTAAGCAACTATAGATCTAACTTGTTCATAGCCTGTCGCCATAAGGAAAGTAG
This sequence comes from Bacillus sp. TE9106W, assembly GCF_054062215.1. Taxonomy (NCBI): domain Bacteria; kingdom Bacillati; phylum Bacillota; class Bacilli; order Caryophanales; family Bacillaceae; genus Bacillus; species Bacillus sp. TE9106W. The sequence goes on along the minus strand of NZ_JBSSFA010000010.1, from coordinate 157,347 downwards.
GCGCTCTTCCATAACTTTTTGAACCTACAATATAGAAATCTTTCTCTGGGTGTCGAAGCTCTTTTTCACCATGGGGACGAACAGTACCACAACTATGAAGGTTAGGATCGATTAGTGGCGCTAACGCCTCTACACTTTCAGTAGCAGTATCAATAGAAGTACGTATTTCACTTATCATAGATAAGTTAGGGCGATTCCCTGTATTTACAATCATCTCATGAATATCAGTAATTTTTATTTCTTGTTCATCTTGATAACCTACAATGTCCATTCCATTTTTTGTTCTAACTACGTATTGAATTTTATATGGTGTCATTACTTCTACATTTCCTTCATCAACCAATTGATGAATACGGCTACCTAAAGTACCACGTGCTTCAAGAGCATCTTTTTCCTCTCCCCCGTATGCTTCTTCCACACGTTGCTTTCTCATAATCCATACAATCTTAGTCCCTGGATAGGATTCCTTTAATTTTGCCAACTCCAATAAAGCATTGATTGCAGAATGACCACTTCCAACAACAGCTACATGCTTATTGGCATATCGCTTTTGTTCATTTCCTAAGATATCTGGAATACCATAAAAAATATGCTCGTTAAGGGATTGCTCTTCTTTCAACCAAATACCATTAGAATTTGCCGGATTTGGATTTCCCCACGTACCTGAAGCATCTATCACTGCTCTAGCTTCATAAACTTGAAGTACACCTTCTTTTTCTGTATAGATCATGAATGGCATTTTTTCACGATTCGCTGTTTTCATTTTATCCGTATCTTTCCTACCTATAGATAACACTTTTGTATTCAAATGGATAAATGGTTTAATTTCTGGAAGATTCGCAAGCGGTTGTAAGTATTGTTCTATAATTTCTCTTCCTGTTGGTAATGCGTTTATGTCTGGTGATTCCCAGCCATGTTGTTCAAGAAGAGCTAGAGCTGCTTTATCTATGTTATATTGCCAAGGTGAGAATAACCGCACATGGCCCCATGTAAGGATGTTTGAACCTATATTTGCCCCAGCTTCTAATAAGATAAATGATTCATCATGTTTTGCTAAATGTGCTGCCGCTGCCAACCCTACGGGTCCTCCCCCAATAATGGCTATTGGTAATCGTTTTAATCTCTGCATATCAGTATTGTTTTGTAGTGTTTGATTTTCCGTTCCGCAACACTCCTGTACTTTGAATGAAAGTTGAATAGGTTTCATGAAAAAAACCTCCTTATTTTCTCTAAATTTGCAAGTGTAGTTCCTTAATTGGATCCATTAAATCAAAAAAAATTGATTTAAAAACCATAATTATTATTCAAGTTTAATCACTTATCAAAAGTTATATTAATCAAGAAAAATTGATTTAAGATATATTAAAACGCTATTTCGTCCCAAACAAAATTATGACATAGGACGAAATATACAGCATAATTGCTCAGATAATAGTGCGTCTACTTCTTTTTTATTAATGTTATAGTAACTCCATGTTCCTTTTGTTTCTTTCGTAATAAGGTTTGCATCAAGTAAAAGTTTTAAATGATAGGAAAGTTTTGATTGTGGTAATTCAAGAACACCAGTTAAATCACATACACAAGTTTCTCCGCGCTGACACAATTCGTACAAAATGTGTAACCTTTTTTGATCTGCCAATGCTTTAAACTTCTTTTCATACGTTTCAAAGGTTTGGGTAGTTGATTGATTGTACAACTTAATTTCTTTCATGGTAATTTCCTTTCATCAATTTTTTTTGATATTTATAATATATACGCATTTCATTACTTTTACAACTAATAAATCAATTTTGTCACTTTACTTATAATTTTGCCGCAGTTGGAATCATAAACTTGCCTAAAATCGCTTATTTTAGAAGATATTTATCTAATTGTTCAAAGAAAATAGAAGCATAACTTTGCCATGAGTTTGTTATTAACCCATAAGCTTGCCTAAAAAATAAAAAAGGACAAACTCTAGTTAGTATAAGTTTGTCCTTTTTGTTTGCTATTTACCTAGAAACGTCATGTTAACCACACATAAATGTGACAGCTATTTAACCCAATCGGTCTCCTTTTTTTACTTTTTGTTGAGGTTCTATCAGTACAACACCTTGTTCTGCATAAACACCCATCACTAATACTTCCGAACTAAAACCAGCAACCCTCATTGGTGGGAAATTTACTACACCAAGTACTTGTTTACCAATAAGATCGGATAGCTCATAACATGCAGTTATTTGCGCACTACTTTGTTTAATTCCTATTTCATCACCAAAATCAACCCAAAGCTTATATGCTGGCTTTCTCGCTTTCGGGAATTCTTCTGCACGGATGATCTCTCCTACACGCATATCTATTTTTTGAAAATCATCAAAAGTTGCCATATTTATTCCTCCTGAAAAATTATCATTCTACAAACAATTATTTATTAACAAAGTAATCTTTAATTAATCCTGTTTCTCTCTAATAACTAATAAAACTCCTATCAAAATTAAGGCAGAACCTATCCAAAACGTTACACCTATCTTTTCTCCAAGAATAAGCCACCCCAGTAATGTTCCAACAACAGGTTGAAAGAAGAAAAATAATCCTCCACTCGAGGCATTAAGCATTTGTAATCCACGATTCCAAAGTAAAAATGCAACGGCTGTTGAAATAATTCCTAAATATAAAAGTCCTCCCCAAATAGTTGGACGAGTTAGCTGAGAGAAATCAATTGCATGTAACCTTGGTAAAACAAAAGGGGTTAACACCATTAAAGCTACCAAGGTGGAATAAGTGGTTACCACAATCTGTGAATAATCACTTGGCAAACGCTTTACAAGAACAGACATAAGCGCCCATGTTAAAGCTGCAATAAGAAGAGAAATACCGCCAAGCACACTTGACGTATTCAAATCACCAATTCCGACAATTATAATGACTCCAATTGTCGCTAAACAAACAGATATACCTTTTTTAAAAGTCAACCGTTCTTTAAGGATTAACCACGCAAACAATACCATAAACGCTGGTGTTGAAGAAGTTATAACGGCTCCCATCTGTGCTGAAGAAAGCATTGTACCCGTTTCTTGAGTAACGATCGAAATAGCATAACCAATAACTCCGATTGCTACAATTATTAAGAAATAACGCTTTTCAATGCGCCATTTTTGTTTTGTTACAAATCCAATAATAAGAAGTGCAACAATAGCTACTAAATAACGTAGCCATACGAGTTCCAATGGTGGAATGACCGATACCAAAACTTTAACAACAACATACATGCCGCCCCATATACTAGAAGCTAGAATTAAATATAAAGAACCTAATAAGGTGTTTTTCATTTTTTGTACCCTCCGCTTTTTCTTTAGGTCTATAAAGCCCCTAACGGAGAGATGTAGTCACTTTCTCTCTATTAAGAGCGGAAAAGTGCTACTGGTACATCGTTTTCAAATAATGGAGCCAAATACATACTGATTCACCTCTAATTTCATACTGAAATATACTATAGTTTTTTATCCTACATGGAATATCGAGATTTATCAAGATAAAAATATTCATTAAAGAATTCAAGTGAATTGCATACATAGAAATAGATATGCTCTATTTTTGAACCATAAGTTTACCACAAATCAAAAGAACCATAACTTTGCCGGATTGGCAAGATTATGGTTCAAATCACAAATTTTTTTTGATTTATTAGTTGTAAAAGTAATTATTAATTAAAAAGACATTTACTAATATCATCCGTAAATGTCTTTTTAATATTAACGTAAACCACTGACTTTTTAAGAAATCCAACTGCTCACTAGATTTACAAATTGACCAATCTTAATAGCAAGTTGAGATCCACCTTCCACCGTTGAATTAATTTCCGTCAAAGCATTTGTTGTTCTTCTAAGAAGAGACGGCTTCGGTTCATGACCTTCCTCGATATTTTGTACTACCTCTCCAACAAAATCTATAGCATCTTCTTGAACATCTTTATTTTCCATAGATGCCCCTCTTAGGAGTTCCATTAGTTCTTGAGCTATTTTTTTAAGCTCCTTCCCCTCATCTTGGTTATTTATTTGATTAGCTTCAATATTCCCTTGTTCTGCATAATTAAATTGTCCTACATTACCTTGAATTAATACTTTCGCATTCGGTTTTTCATCAATTCCCAATTCAATTGCCATCTCCTCTAAATAATCTGTAATATGATTTACTAAAAGTCTTACAACTTGATAATTAAATTCGCGTACTTGATCTGAAAATTTTGCTCCTTTATAGAAAGCATATCCAAATGCTAATTCATGATAATCATTTAAGTGCACTGTTGCATATTTTAAAAGTTGATAAATAAAGCTGATTTCTTCATTATTATCGATAGGAATATCATACTTTGAACCATATGTCTTTAGTCCTATCATTTCCTCTATATTATAGTCTTGTGTATGACATTTACGTATAAAATCATAAATAATAGGTTCACTTTCAATATATGTAACAAACTTTTTAGCCAATCTCATGGTCTCATGTATATCACTTGAATTCAACAAATCTCCAGAGACTCTCCTAAAATTTTTAGAGAGAATTTTAAATTTTTTAATAGGAATAAGAACTGAAGCTTCCAACTAATTCACCCCACAGTATGGACAAAATGGAGAATGACCTGCTTTAGTTAATATAGTTAATTTAGCTTTTCTATTACAACATAAAAACATCACTTCATCTAAATCATCTTTTTCATATAGTACTCTTGGTTGTTTTGTTGTCATAGGTTTCCCAGCTTTAAATTTCATGCCCTTACTTCTTTTCAAAGACTTTTCTAATCCTTTAAATAGATCATTTACCGCTTTTGCCATTTCATTCTCTGCTAATATCATAGCATTTTCCTTAATATCCTCAGTGTAGTATGTAGAAACTGGACAAGGAATACCACAACTAGGACAAAATAACTCAATAACATCATCTTCTTGTACTTCATCGGCTCTTAATTTAAATTCTTCTCCACACAATGAGCACTTAAAGGATGAGAATCCAGCCATGTCGCTTTGTTTAGAAATTATAAATTTTTTTGGCATCACTATAGCTCCCTTTATTATGTCTTAACTAAAAATTTAGATATATATATGCATGTATGTAAAATCGACTTCTTAAATTAATAATTAGTATAATTCTTCAAATTTCTATTTAATATATACATCAATAAAAACAATAATTTTGTCAATACAGAACCCTAACCATTATTAATTCTTTAAAACCTCTTAAAATTCCTTTTTTGACCTATAAAAAAAAGCATGACGTACAATTGTCATGCTTTTTCTCATATAATCTAATAGTATTTTAAGTCTACATCTTTCATGTATCATGTATATCTTTGTTGTAGAATAAATAACCTTCTTGTAATGTATACAACTTTCTTGTATAGTCCACGACTTTGTTGTAATTATACATCTTTCTACTTTAAAACGACTTTAATTTAATAATCTCGCCATAATAAAAAGCATGATACAAAAACACCATATTTTTTGTATCATGCTTTTATCTAACAACTATATTATTTAATGTACAACTTTCTTTTAACGTGTACAACTTTCTTTTAACATGTACAACTTTCTTTTAACGTGTACAACTTTCTTTTAAGTTCACAACTATCCATTATGTACAAATAAACCATCAGGTCTAAAACGACTCATCATAATTTCATTTATAAACTTTCCGTGAGCTTTCAAATTTCCTACCTTTACTCCCTCTTCTACAAATCCGAATTTTTCATATAGAGTTTTCGCTTTAGGATTCGTTTCTAAAACACCAAGTTCCACTCGCTCTAACATTAACCAATTATCAGCCAAATCAAGCATTTTTGTAAGAAGAGCTTTTCCAATGCCTTTATTATGATATTCACTATCTACCCCGATAAACAAATCACCCGAATGAGATCTACGTCCTGGACTTTGGGTTAACCCAACAAATCCAACAACTTCCCCATCATACTCTGCAACAAATTCAAATTGATTTGACGCTAAATTTCGAATTCTATTTTCCATCGCATCTACACGCATGCTAGGTAAGAAAACCATATAAGGTAAAACATCATCTTGTATGCATATACGGTGAATCGCTCTGGCATCTTGTATTTCTACTGCTCTTACTTTGATCGTCATATTTTCTTCCCTCCATATTCTTAACAATACATATTCATTCTAGCCTCCTGCATAAAACCCCTTCTCTCCTTTATTTCTTTATGTTATTTTTATATAATTATTTCGATATAATATTAGATTTATGAACAACTTATCTTATTACCGTTAACTTTTTACTTTATTATATAACGCAAGCAGCTTTTCCATTGGAATACCATTTACTTTCATACCGGTTATATCACAATTTTCTATTTCCATATTTTTTAGATTACTACTACTTATCGTACTCCCTTCTAAATCACATCTATTAAATGAAATAGGATGTTTATTTTCTCCAAGACTTGTATCTTTAAATTGAACTCCACCTAAAGTCACCAAACTAAATTTACTGCCAGAAAGATTTAAATCTGCATATGAAGAACTTCTAAAATTAATATTTCTAAACTTGGATTGACTTACATTACAATTGCTCACATTCATATTCCTTATATTGCTGCCAACAAATGAACTATTTTTTAAATTTACTTGATAATACTCTGTATTTTCCAAGTTGCAGTTTTCGTATTGGCTATTTTTCATGTCTTCATTTTTAAATACACTTTCTTTGTTTGAGCTCGTCCCTATTCTTTTCACGTAACAATACTCATCTTCTGATTCAAAAATTGTTTGGTAACCCATCTTTTTATAAAAATGGTGATTATTAATTTGTCTACTCGATGTTTCGAGATCCCAAATCCTTATGCTTGGATATTCCGTTTCTATTAATTTAATAACATTTGATCCAATTCCTTTCCCTTGATAAACAGGCTCTACAAAAATACGATCAATCCGGCCATATGACTTACCTGAGATCGTAACTATAATTCCCCCGATTATTTTTTCATCCATTATTACTTTATAAGAATCCAATTCTTCGATTGAATATCTCATCATTTCTACTGAAGAATACCCTGGTGGTTGGATGTTATAGTCAATAACATCACCTTGACCACATAACCATCGTTCTGCTTCTTCATCAAATGTTCTTGTCATTATTTCTGTTAATTTTTCAGCATCTAAAGTAGTAGCTTTTTCTATAAATATTAATGTCATTTTTGTTTTCCCCTTTATTGTTACAAGCTAATAACCTTTGCGAACGAAATAATTATCAATTCACTTTTGTTTTTAAAGTTTTTCCCATTATTATATATGGAACATCATTTGTACTTGGGTGAAATGGCTCCAATATATTTACCCACTCTAATCTTTCATATAACGAACGCGCTTTTTCATTGTTTATTTGTGTTGTTAAAACACTCGTTCTATTTAAAATCCCTTTTAGTAGTTCATTATGTAATTTCGTTCCAAGACCTTCATTTTGATGTTGTGGATGAACTGCTAACTCTACAAATTCAAAACAATCTTGTAACCACTCTTCTACTTGCTCTAGATTTAACGCTTCTCTCATTAATTGATTATAGTACTGTCCTTCTAATGAACGATAACCATAAGTAAAACCAACCACTTCATTTTCATCATTTATTGCTACTATACCTTTGAAATCAGCATATTCTACATGTCTTTTCATTCGCTCAATCATCTCATTGAAATTTGTTTTTTCAAATGCCTTACAATACAGTTTTGCCATATTCTCAATTAGGATCTCTTCTTTTTCAATACTTACGAACTTCACTTTACTACCCCCTATTAAATCATGTAAAATTTCATTTAATTGAAAATTAAAATAATTAAAAACAACACTTCTCTTTACTATTAAACTACAAATCAACCTATATTTTCCACTGTAACTCAGTATTAATGAATAAAAAAAGAGACCATGTAATAAAAACATGTTCTCTTCTTTTATTCATTTTCAATTGCACATAATTAAAAATTAGATATTACTTAAGCCACTCGTTGCAACTATTACTTAACTCCTGTAAATCCTCTATAAATCGACTTGCATGATATCCATCACAAATCGAATGATGAACTTGCAATGAAACTGGTAGCATAATCTTATTTTCTTCATTAAAATATTTCCCACAAGTTATAATCGGTAATAGAAAATCTGCATCATTATTAAGATTAAGATTAAATCCAGTAAAACTAGTCCAAGGTATGCTAGAAATCGGAAATATATTAGGCGGAATATTTTCTTTCGTGAAAAGACCATGAACACTAGCATAACATCTCATATCTTCTTCATAATTTTTATAGAAAATGCGGAAATCACTTGAATAATCCGTCCATATACTTGAAAAAGACTTATCATCTTTATGAAAGATTGTATAACTCGGGATCATTTCCTCCCAATAGCCTAAAACTCCTTCATCGTTAAAACATGTTCGAAATTCTTTATGTTTATTTATTATTCTCGAAACTATATAAATAAAAGTCGGATAAAATTTAATTCCCTTTTGATGTACTTTCTTTATCAAAAGCGTAATATCAACATTTACTGTCATACTAAACGTACATTTTAATTCTAAATAGTGTTCAAAATACTGCTCTCTATTCCAATTTTCTCTATCAATTACGTGAAACTTCATTTTAATAGCCTCCTAAAATTTTCTTTTTATTTTAGAAGGCTAATTTCCTTGCTTTCACCATAATTGTTCACTCCTAACAGTTTATATTTCACCCTAATTATTTATTTAATTATATAACATCTGCAAGAATCAATTCACATATTTCTGGAAATCAATCCACATACTATAGATAAATCAAATGAAATTTGGAGGATTCACACATGAATAACAAAAATGTAAATAAAAAAGAAAATGTTATCGAAAACGCTACTTCTATTCAAAATAATAATACTGCAAATCTTAATATCGAAGAACAAGCAATGAATGGCTTATATGGAATGCCAGAAACAACAATTGAAGATGCTGATCACGCTGCAACTGATGATTTGACTTCAAAAAATTAATTACATTGAAAAAGCCAAGGAAAATATCCTTGGCTTTTTCAACTATGCATCCACTTTTTGTATTTCTTCACTCTTTCTTGAAAGTTTCCCTGGCCAAAAAGCAAAGCGGCCTAACACAACTGTGATTGCCGGTACAAGTAATGGTCTTACAATAAACGTATCTAGTAATACGCCAATTGCTGTTACAATACCAAATTGAACGAGCACTTGAATTGGAAGTGTACCTAACACTGCAAAAGTTCCTGCTAAAATTAAACCTGCAGATGTAATGACACTACCTGTTTGTATAACACCATTTTTTACTGCATCCAAATGATTTTGTGTCTTTCTATTTTTCCATATTTCTGAGACCATAAAGATATTATAATCTTCCCCTAAAGCAACTAAAAATACGAATGCGTATAACGGTATTGCGCCTTGAATGGCCGGCGCTCCCATACCATAATGAAGTAATAGCCAACCTGCTCCTAGTGCCGAGAAGAACGATAATACAACAGTTACAATTAAATAAATCATCGCAATAATTGATCGTAAGTAAACAAGCAATAGTAAAGCTATAATGCTAATCATTACTGGAATAATAACCGCTTCATCACGCTCTGTAATTTGCTTTGTATCATATAATGAAGCTGTTTCTCCTCCAATCCATAGTTGATCTTCTGCATTACTAACCCCAGCGTCTTTTAATACTTTTTCTACACTGTTTTTCAATTTAGGTATTTGATCTAACGCTTCAATTGAGTATGGATTTTCAGCTAAGGAAACCTCATACATTTTAATTTGCTTATTTTCTTTACCCTCTTTTGGGTCTTTCACTGTATTTACGAAAGAAAATTTCTCTAGTTCTTGTTTAATAGGAAGCTCTTTTCCTTTCGTATCAACAACAACTTTTACTGGCGCTAGTTCACCAGCTGAGAAATGATCACTAATTAACGTAAACCCTTCGCGTGAAGGCATATCTTTAGGAAACGATTCTAGTAAGTCGTATGTGTATTGAATACGTGGTACAAATGATGCCAATCCACCTAATACAAATACAGTAAGCATAATGATTGTCCACGGTCTTCGTACTACAACATCCCCAAGTTTTTTACTAAAGGCGCCTTTTGATTTTTTAACTTTTACTACTTTCTTTTTCCTTCTTGCTAATTCTTCATTCATCGAAGTTGTTCTCGGTATAAATGGGAAGAATGCAGTTCTACCGAAAATTAATAAAAATGCTGGTAAAATCGTTAAAGCTGCAATTCCCATTATGAATACAGCTACACTAAATGGCACTGCAAATCGATGGAAGGCACCATAATGAGCAAGTAATAATGTTCCTAATCCAAGTACAACTGTTAACGCACTCATTATTATTGCCCCGCCAGAAGCTTTAATTGCAAGTTGCAGCGCCTTATATTTGCTTTCTTCTTCTAACAAGTATTCCCGATATCTCGAAATTAAAAATAAGCAATAATCCGTTCCAGCACCAAACAATAACACTGTCATGATTGATATCGCTTGGGCATCGACTTTAATCCATCCGTGATCAGCTAAAAATCCAAGTGTAGGACTAATAATGCCGTATGCAAAGCCAACAACAAGTAAAGGTAAAATTGCTAATATTGGTGAGCGGTACAATAAGATTAATAAAACCAATACAAGTAATACAGTAGCAACTAACAATTTCACATCTGCTTGACTAAATAAACTAACTGCATCCGTTTGAATACCTACAGGTCCAGATAATCGAACATGTAAACCAGCGTCACTAATTTTTCGTTTGAATGGCTCTTCATCGACCTTGCTATTCACTATGTTTCTTAAATCATCAAGATTTTCTTTTAATATATCTGTTCCAGCTGACTTGTTAAAGAATACCGGTGTAACAAATGATGTACCATCTTTTGATGCACTTTTTGATAATACTTGTTCCGGGATGATATCAAATGGTGGTAACGTTGATTGTTCTTTTAAAGGACTAGCTTTTAACTCTTTATAAACGTCTTGTATGAGTTTATAATCTTGTGACTGTAATCCACCATCTCTATACCATACTACTAACAAAGGATTCCCCACATTATTCGGAAACTCTTTTTTCATAAGCGCTTCCGCTTGCTGCGACATAGCTGTTTCAGGTAAATTTTTCGGATTCGGTTCTTTCGTACTATTTACTTGTGGTAACGTAAATGAAAGTAATAATGTAATAAGAATCCAAACCGATAAAGTGATCCATTGCGTATTCTTCCCTGCTACAAGCCTCCCTAACATATGTAACGGGTGCTTTTTCATAAAAACCCACCTTCCTTTTTTCCTCCATTATTAATTATATATACTGGTCGGTTAATTAATCAAGAATGATTAAAAATTATGTTATAATTATTTCAAGAATACATGTCAGGAGAGAATAGATTTGGAACAAAAACAACGTCCTCTCGGAAGGCCTCGCCAAAATAAAAATACAAAATCTACAAAAGAAACTATTTTAGAAGTTGCAACACGATTATTTCTTACTCAAAATTATCAAGTCGTTTCCATGGATGAAGTAGCAAAAGTTTGTGGTGTTACGAAAGCAACCGTCTACTATTACTTTTCAACAAAAGCCGATTTATTTACCGCTACTATGATTCAAATGATGATACGTATACGTGAGAATATGTCGCAAATACTCTCTACAAACCATACTTTAGAAGAGAGATTATTAAACTTTGCTAAAGTTTACTTACATGCCACAATGGATATCGATATGAAAAATTTTATGAAAGATGCAAAACTATCTTTATCTGAAGAACAATTAAAGGAATTAAAAAAAGCTGAAGATAGCATGTATGAAGTGTTAGAAAAAGCACTCGATAAAGCAATGCAACTTGGAGAAATTCAAAAAGGAAACCCTAAATTTGCCGCTCATGCATTCGTATCTTTATTATCAATTGGGAATTTTAAAGATGAAAATGACAATCCTATTATTGTAAGTATAGATAAATTAGCACAAGAAATCGTTTCTTTTTATTGGAACGGATTAGGTCATTCATATTAAACAGATTTCCTTTAATAAAAAAGCATGTTTGAATTTTTTTCAAACATGTTTTTTTATAATTTAGCATCCATTATTAAAAAATTATTATCTTCGACTTTTACAAATTTTGAAGTTGAATCTTTATATTCCCCTTACTTAATCCCCCATGGTAACAAACTACAGATTCAATATCTAGATTTAAATACTTCTTCAAAGACTGCTGTGCTTCTTTAATATTTAAAGTTGTTGGGGCGTGAATTCCTCCTAACTTTCCATTCACACTATACATCGAGTCTCCTGCAATAAGAGTTTTACTTTGTTTCAAATATAAACTAATATGACCAGGAGTATGCCCTGGAGTATGGAGAATTCGTATTCCACCGCAATATGGAAGTTCTTGCCCGTCAATCACTGTGTCACTCACTTTTCCTTTTGGTGGATTCTCTACATGTACATCTTTCAATAAAGGTAAATCTCCCTCAATATATCGTTTATCTAACTCGTGCGCGTAAACTTTAATATCGCTTACACCATTCTCCAATAAATCAGGGAGGCTACCTATATGATCTATATCCTGGTGTGTCAAAATCACAACTTTTAGCTTATCAACAGATACCCCAACTCTCTTCATCTCTACTTGTATATCTTCGAATTGTCCAGGAAAACCAGTATCTATTAAAACTGCCATTTCATCATTCCATAAAAGAATTGGGTGAATTATAAATTCTTGAAATTCAAGTTGTAACATTTCTACCCCTTTTGCAATCTCCATACAGCAATTCTCCTTTATAATGAAGTTTGAAAATATGTACGAGTAAACTGAAAATATAAAACACCGCTATCTCATAATATGTTTTGTCATCCCAATAGAGAATGCTTCAAAACCTATAGATTCATAGTAAGATTGCAATTTTTGTACACACATAAGTTGTGGAATAACCTTATTTTGTTCGCAGTGCTGGATTAATCGTTTCACTATTTCTTTCCCAATGCCACTAGACTGATATTTGGGCAATACACCTACTCCACAAATAATGCCTGTTATTACTCCATCTGATATGACACACGCCCCATCCCTACTAACTTCCTATCATCAAATGCATATATCGCATACCAACTTTGTTTACACATTTGTTCTAATTCATTCACCGTTAATTTAAGAGAATTCCATCCTAAAGATTCGTATAAAGCAAATAATCCATTAAAATCTGAAGGATGTTCACTTTTGTAACGTATACGATTTCCCATGCAAATACTCCCAATTCTCTAGTTTATTTATATTTTATTGCATATCTCTTTAAAAAATTATGATCTACTTGAAAATAACTAGAACAAATTTCAATACGAAAAAAGAATTCCTTCTCAACATAAAATAAAAAGAAGCTATCTCACTTAAGATAACTTCTTTTATATAAGACTCTCATTATATTCTCAACCAAAAAATATACAACTACATACGATAAGTACAAATAAAACTAATAAACCATTTGAGAAATAACCCATCGAATATTACCCCTTTATCTAATTATGTAAAAGATTTTATCACAAATTTTTTTATTACATAATAACTGAAAAAGACATTGGGTTCATTAGTTATATATGTTTAGTAATATTTTATTTTCGGTCGTATTTTTCTTAACTTAAACCACTTCTCATCCCCTTATACTTAAGTTTTGATAACCTCAGAACAAAACATAAGAAGACCTCAACTTATTGACATCTTCTTTTCAACTACACTAATAGCTAATTCACACTTTTTATCGAATATATCTAAACCCTTCACTAACAGAGACATATATGAAATGCGTTCCCCACTACATAAACATCTATAATCTGATTATTAACATCCTTATAACCTTTAAATCTCATCCTCGGTTATTCTAATAGCTCTCTTATTCGAAAAGATATTTTTAAAAATTCCTACTCCAAAAATTAATAAACCTATACCAACTAACTTATTTATTTGTAATGGGACGCTCTCCATTCCGAACAATCCAAATGTATCAATGAATAACGCCACGACCAATTGAGTAATAAGGCTAATTAGCACCGTATACGCTGGACCTAAATTCTTTATTGCAATCATTATACAAATTATTAACCCGATGCCAAACAATCCACTTACATAAAACAAATAATTTGTAGTATACACTTTAATGCTAATACTGTTTTCTGTAATGATATAAAATAGAATAGAACTTATGAGACCTATTCCAAGAACACATGCAGTTGTTAACCACTGCCCTACATTTTCATTCACTTTTGTATTAAAAACAGATTGTAAGCTAATTAATACTCCAGCTAATATAGCTAAACTAAATCCACTCATCATCCTTCTTTCCCTTTTATTGCTCATATATATTATCTTTCGCGACTTCCTTCATTCTAGAAATTTCTTTAATTATAATAACTCCATTACTCTTTTCAATTAATTTTTCATTATAAAATTTTTGTAACACACGAATTACGTGTCTATAGCTTACTCCTATAAAATCCGCGATACTTGATACCGAAGTTGCATCCAAATCCTCTTTATACATATTCCCGTTACTATCAGTAGAAATAGAAAGTAAATAACTAGCTACACGTACTTCTACTGGATAAAGTAAATTAAGAGCTGTAAAACGAGTCGATATCTTTAATGTGTTCGCAATGTTTTCAAGTAGGAAGTTCATAAATATAGGATCCTGTATTAACTTGTTTCTAATTACAGCATTAGAAATGGAGATAGTTATAACATCTGAACAAGCTTCAACGACATTATGCGTCTTACTTTTTTGTATTAATTCAATATCGCCAACAACTGCCAATGGATTAATAAAACGAAGGATGAGTTTCTTTCCTTCTGGTGTAATCGTGTAAACTTTTACTTTACCTTTAACAACGAAATATAAACGATGAATTTCCTCATCTTTATCACAAATAAGTGTACCTTTTTTAAAGTGATTTACTTGCAAATAATCTATATCTATTTCCGAAAAAAACTCAAGCAATTTATAAGTTTTCAAATAATGCATAATTAATTCTGATCTATTCTCCACTTTCATTTCCTCCTTTCATTTACATATTAAATACAGCAATACCTATAATCATTACTATTGTTCCCACAATGTGATATCTCTCCATTTGTATCTTTTTTATACGAAACAGCCCTTTCATTTCAATAACAGTTGCTGTTAACAATTGAGCAACCATAAGTGTTCCAGCTGTCAATGTAACTCCCAATGAATATATCGCCATTGTTTCTGCACAAATAATGAATCCACCAAATGCACCCGCTACTAAATATACTTTTTTCACACTCTTTAATTCCGTTACTTTCTCTTCCTTCTTTAACAAAAATACAGTTGTTGCAATAATAAATCCAATTAAATGCGTTACAATACTCGTTGACCATATACCTATATGCGAACTAAGTTTTGCATTAAATGTACCTTGAAGTGTAATAAATATGCCGGCTAAAACAGCAAATATAATACCTTTCAAAAAATCATCTCCTAATCTTCTATTTCTAACTTAATTAAAAGCTATAATCCTATAAAGGCAAAAGGACAAATGTCACATCAGTTTGAAATAACTAGGGATGAACAAGAAAAACACACCTCAAAAATGTGAGATGTGTTTTTTTATTTATATATAATGTTTTATAAATAAAAATTACGCTACATTAACAGATTTCTTTTTCATAACAAACTTTGCAAATAAGAAACGCACAAGTGGCCCCATAATAATTAATTGTAATGGATAAGCCATAATAAAATTTTTAATAAAAATTGAAAAATATATTGAAACAAATGAGTCTCCTTGTAGCCCACCATGTAAATGCATCATAATCATTCCGAAAAATGACATAAAGAACACCATTCCGATTACCATTGCTGTCGCCATTGCAATAATAATATTTATTTTCTTTGATTTATCAAACGGTAGCATGAATACAATTTTTTTCGCACAAGGTCCAACAATACTTATTTCAATTAATAGCGCAATAATAAATCCAATTAATAGTTCTAATGCAATCTCCTTAATATGAATTGGCCCTCCTAATCCATTCATTAGTAAATTGTAAAACGTCATTACGATAACCATCCCAAGGCACATCATCATACCAAATTGGAGGTTTTCCTTTCTTGTTGTTGGCAAAATTCATCATCCTTTCTCTTTGAGTCTTTGTCATTATATCGATATTGGAAACCCCTTCGTAAGTGAACATTTTGTGAACAATTTTAAAGCGTTTCCATATATTTTCTTTATTTTCTACTTAAATTCTCACTTTTACTTATAAAGGTTATATATATCGCGATGTTGAATTACTAAATTTAACGTTGCATTACATTATTACTAGGAGGATACCCATGAATGAAGCAGCATTTTACGCATATCACATCGTAACAAAGAGAAAAATGAATATCGGACAAATCATTCATTTTAACAAAAATCAACATAATACTCTATATCACTTCTTTTTTGAAAAGGAACAATTAAATGCTAGTGGTGAAGATGGCATGAAAATTATAAATAATCACTATAAAAATGAAGAATTACATATAAATAATGAAAATGCTCCAGTCGTTATGAATTACATGGATCAAACAATTAGAGCCATTAGAGAAACGATTGTGGAAATGGTTAGACTACAAGAATATCCTAATTATCCGTCAAGATTATCTTGTTTATATGCTGCTAAAAGCTATGAAGATGCTTTAAAATGGAAAGCATTATTTGATTCTTACAATCGAGAAGCTTTACAAATTGTTAAACTATGAGTAATTGGAAGTTCTTTTGAAGGTGACGGTAACCTTTTACCGAAAGAAGATGGGATTCCTTTCTCTCAAAAAATAGAACAAGCTAGAGAGTATTGGAAAGGAAATAGCAAAAACGAATTACCTGAGCTATTGATTAATGGAAAAATTGAGGTAGTAGAAATAATCAATGATTTTTCCAAAATGAAAATTTAATTTCTAGTTAAATATTAGAGAATGGAGATTACAATGATGAAAAAAGTGTACTTCAATCATGATGGTGGTGTAGATGATTTAGTTTCACTATTTTTATTACTCCAAATGGATAATGTAGAACTTACAGGTGTTTCAGTTATCCCAGCAGATTGCTATTTAGAACCAGCAATGTCTGCAAGTCGAAAAATTATTGATCGCTTCGGCAAAAATACTATTGAGGTAGCAGCTTCTAATTCTCGTGGAAAAAATCCGTTTCCAAAAGATTGGCGGATGCATGCATTTTATGTAGATGCTTTACCCATTTTAAATGAGTCTGGAAAAGTTGTAACGCACGTAGCAGCAAAGCCTGCGCATCATCATTTAATTGAGACTCTTCTACAAACTGAAGAGAAAACAACTTTATTATTTACAGGTCCTCTTACCGATTTAGCCCGTGCACTATATGAAGCACCTATAATCGAAAATAAAATTAAACGTTTAGTTTGGATGGGCGGTACATTTCGTACTGCAGGCAATGTACATGAACCTGAACATGATGGAACAGCCGAATGGAATTCGTTTTGGGACCCTGAAGCAGTAGCTCGCGTATGGGAAGCAAATATAGAAATCGACTTAGTAACTCTAGAGAGTACAAACCAAGTTCCCCTAACTATAGACATACGTGAACAATGGGCAAAAGAGCGAAAGTATATCGGTATTGATTTCCTTGGTCAATGTTATGCAATTGTTCCCCCTCTCGTTCACTTTGCAAAGAACTCTACCTACTATTTGTGGGATGTATTAACTGCTGCCTTTGTTGGGAAAGCTGACCTAGCAAAAGTACAAACGATCAATAGTATCGTTCATACATACGGACCAAGCCAAGGACGTACAGTGGAAACTGATGATGGGCGGCCGGTACATGTTGTTTATGATGTAAACCACGATCGATTTTTCGACTATATAACTGGGTTAGCAAAGAAAGGCTCTACTTAAAAGCTTATGTATATAAACAACAAAAAAATGGTGTAGCTTCAAATTGTACGTAGTAAAAAATAATTGGAAATTGGTTGGAACTTAATATTGAAAAGAGTATTGAATTAACTTTCAATACTCTTTTTATGTAGTCTAAAATTATTTGATTAAAGTTGTATTTTATAGATTCACCATTTCATAACCATTGACAAAATACGTTATTGTTTCTAATTCATCTTCATTTAATTCTCTATCTAGCTCTTGTTTATATGCTGCCTTTATCTTCTCTTCATCGCCTTTATGAGCTTCTGTATAAGTTCCTACTGTTTTTAGCAAATGAATTTCTTGTGAAAATTCAGCTCGATCTATTGCTTCCCCATGAGAAAGAATATAAGTTTCAGCATCAAATTTCTCCAATTCTTCTATTAATTTAAACGTTCTTTTCGTCGTATAGTTCCACTTAGAAGAAAAAATATCTGCATATAGACAGTCTCCTACAAACAATATCTTTTCTTCTTTTATATACATAACAACTGAATCATGTGCATGATCTCCGCCCACATGTTTTAACACGCAGGTCACTTCACCAAGGTCCAATTCAAGTTGATTCTCGAATGTTAAAGTTGGAGGGATAATTTTAATATTTCTCGCTTTTTCATTAAACTCTTTTTTGATACAATCCGCACAAAACTCAATTTCAATACCTTTTTTTATACGTGCATCCAACGCTTCATCTGTCCATTCATAAGAAACAAGTTTACTCATCTCTTTTTTCGTTTCAGAATGTGCAATGGACAATGCATCTTGTAGTACAGACAATCCAAAAATATGATCCCAATGCCAATGCGTTAATGCTACGAAATCAGGATGTGATACATTTTGTTCCTTTAACATTTCTAAAAACAATTGTGCATGTTCCTCTGAATTTCCTGCATCAATCATTAACGTTTTTTCTTTTCCAACAACCATTCCCAAAATAGGTCTATCTGTTTCGGAAACTGGTGTCATGTACCAAAATGAGTTTCCTATTTTCTTAATGTGTTGCATAATTAACTCCTCCATTTACTACTATTCTCTTTAATTTTCACCACTTTTAAATTTTTGCTATTTAACACAATAACTATTTTACTTTATTCATATACCGTTCTTGTATACGCTGCATTAAATCTCTCATCTTCTTTTCGGCAGGATGCTCTTGATTCTCTGGTACCTCTCTGCCATTGGCTGAAAATTCTTGAGAACATGCTGTACGAGTTACTTCTAAGTTTGCAATTGGAAATTCCCACGAATTTTCGGTTCTACTTCCAGTTGAAGAAAAATGTATACAGCTCGAATCAATTTTTGTACGCTGGCCTTCTTTATTTACTGTATAATATAAATCATTTACCGTTCCAAACTTCATATTTTTTGTAGATGTCACAGCAGTCCCATCAGCTGCAAAAGTGACAACACTAAACTCCTCTTCCTTTGGTAACAACTCAGCACCAGGTACGTTGTACACAACAATCAGATCCCCTTCGTACTCTTCAGGAATTAAGTATATGGTATCTGTAGTTTCTTTACTAAAACTGATACATCCGCTTAATAAAAACGTTAATATGATTCCGAAACAAAATGTACTGTTCTTTAAAACAAAGTAAATTCTTCTATCCATTTAAATATGCATCCCAATCATAGTCTTCAATTTTATAGAATCTACCTTCATCGTTTCTTTCATATGCACATAAAGGGGTTTCTTCAATAAATTTCAAAATAGTATCATCTATATTCAATATGACTCCAATTGAAATAATTTGAAAGTTTTTAGGATCATTCACATAGTCATCACTCTCATAACCACTTAATATTGACCAACCAGAGTCACCTTCTTCCCTTGAATCCCCTTTAAGCATAAAGTTAAATTCTCTTTTTTCAAGTACATCATTACTAACAATTACCTTCGTATCAAAATAAAAATCCCAATCTTTTGAAGCTGGATCGTTATATTCCGTATCACATATATTTTCAATTCCAAATGAAATTTTATCACCTATTTTTAAATCTAATCGATATGGTTCATTGCTCAGTTCCCCTACAAACTTCTTCTCATTTCTTTCAGTAATTTTAACCCACATTCTTTCACCATTAAATCCATCTTCTTCCTCTTTTTTAGATACAAAAATTAGCTTTACCAAATCTCCAACCTTTAATTTCGCCAAAACTTCTGAGCTAGGAAGGTAGAATGTATACGGCGCTTCTTTATTTAATTCATAAACATTATCTAAGTACCAAGACATCTTTTTCTCTCCTTAAAGGCTTTTTACACTCATATTTTTAAAATAATACTATTTTTTCTTCCGGCAAACTACTACCATAGAATAGCAATCTTCCCCTAACTCATTTCCTTCCCAATCATTATATATATGTAATAATTCAAAACCATTCGCTACTAATAATCTTTCTAACTCCTGAGGATACGTATAGCGAAGATCAATCGTTGTTTTCAGTTCCTCTACTAATGCATCATCATCATAAAACTTTCTTGTTGTTATGTAGTGCTGTATTTGCTGAATTGAATCATATGTCATTTCAGTATATAGATCACATTTTCTCCCCTTTTCATAATTCCACTTAAATTTAATATATAAATTATAACGAATTATTAGTTTTTTCTCTATAATCAAACACAATTACTTGGACTAATCTAACTTTCCTTTTCGTAAGCTAAAAATAAGGTGGGAGAATCGGAGTGTGATAATATGGAACGATTATGGATTCCAATGATTGTTACGTTTTTTTCATTTGGCGGATTACTATTAGGCGGTGCTGTTGGCATTGCTACGCGCCAACTAATTGAAGAAAAGATGCATCGTTTATATGCATTATGTGGAGGGATTTTGCTTGGGCTTTTATCCCTTGAAATTATTCCTGAAACATTTTCAAGCTATGAAATAATTGGTCCTATACTTGGTATAGCTATCGGAGTATTAGTTATGAGCTTATTAGATAACTATTGTCATCATCCAATGATACATAAAAAAGATCAACAAGCTTGGCAAACTTTCCTTTTCCTCTCTTTCGCTATATTTATTCATAATTTACCGAGTGGCTTTGCTTTAGGTACAGCTTTTATTAATCATGCAGACTCTGCCATTCCTTTTTTAATGGCAATCGTCATTCACCATATTCCAGAAGGATTAGCTTTAATTATCCCCTTTCTCTTTACAAAGCATAAATATATTTCATTTTTATTAACAACTTTATTACTTTCTCTTATTCTCGGTACTGGTACGGTTTTTGGTATTTTGATGGAAGGAAAAGCTCTTCACCTGCAAGGACTCATTATGGGAAGTGCTATCGGTTCACTTGGCTATGTCACAATTCATGAAATGCTTTGGAAGGCAAAGAAACAGCTCTCTTTTCTTACATTTTTAATGTGGGCATCTAGTGGATTTTTCTTAATAATAGTGTTTACTCTACTAGCTGGACATCACTAAATTAAACAAAAAAAGATAGCTGAAAACAATTTGTCTTCAGCTATCTCTCTTTATTTTTGTACCTCTCTATAGAAAGAAAAATCATTCACAGTATGTTGTACTTGTATCTCTTCCTTCATTTCTTTATCCTTGTTCTTGCTCTTAGGTGTTCTTATATTCCCTAGTTTAATCGCATCTTGCATGCTATTACTAATTAGATTCCCTGACAAGATCGTCATACTATAGAAAGCGATTGGTATAAGTACTATCCATGTATGTGTAGTTAAGTGACGGAAATTTTGACCAATTAGACCTGTCCATTCCTTTGTTACACTATCTGCCTCTAAACCAGAGATTATTGTTCCACCAAAAAATAACTCCAACAAGCCAAGATGTAAAAGAAGTAATAAAGTGCTCACAAATTGTTGGGCGACAAGTAAAAAAAATGATGGCAATACGTGTGGCCATACGTGATTTTTCATTCTATGCCAATTACTTCCCCCAAGCACAGTTGCTGCCATCATAAATTCTTCTCCTTTTATCCGACGGACTTCCTGCGTTGTATATAACATAATTGTTGGTACCGCTAAACATATAAGGATAACCATTTGAAATATTACCCTTAAATGAAACGGTTCTGGTACTGTCCCATTTTCAAAAACTAAAACTTCCTTTAATACAAAGAAAGAAACCATAACCATAGGTACAATACTGAACGGATCAAAAAAAGATGATATAACTGGAAAAGACCGTTTGCTATACATACCAAGAAGCAAGCCTATACCCCCTCCAACTATAACTCGTAAAATCGCTATAATTACACTCGCGCCAACTGTCCATTTTGCTCCTTCTATTATTAACTGGAAAAGGTCGCGTCCTTTCTCATCACTTCCGAACCAAAATTTACTCGACGGTGAAAACGGAGCAGCCTCTAGTTCTCCTTTTTCGTTATACATCATCGTTAGTTCGCGAATATTCCCGTCGAAAAACAACGTATTCCCAATACTAACAATCATAAGTACACTAAAAAAAGTAACACCAATCCAAAATCTTACATCTCTTTTTACAACTTCCCACATGTTACACACGCTCCTTTATAACATTTTGTAAGAACGTATGTAATAAACGAAATAGTATAAAAAGCGGTACGTATAACATAATTAAGCTCACTGTAAATATTTCTAATTTCGAATTTTCTTTTACAAAAACAAACATGCCGTACGTATTAAATATCCATTCAATAATATATAGATTTGATAACATAAATAAAATATTTGTTTTTGCATAATAGATTGTTGTTAACAAAACATTTCTTGAAATATGATGTGTTAAAATATGTCTTAAACTAAGCCCTTTACTTTTAGCAAATATACTATAATCCTTCTCTAATTCTTCCCTAAAACGTAATAGTAGTAACTTAATAAATAATAACGTTGTAGGCAAAGTGAGACATATTATTGGCAACAGGCGAGCCCTTTCCTCCCCAATCCCTGCAAGTTTAACTGGCATAAACCCTGTCTTTTGAAAGATTATTACAACTAGAAGTTGAGATAATAAAATTATTAAAATATCTGGGATGCTTTCAAGTGCGACAAAAATCCCATTCCACATTCGTTGCTTTGATTGAGATCGTTGTAATACCCACACAACGAGAAGATATGCAATAAGTAATGACAGTAAAAATGCCGAAATAAACACAAACATTGTCTCTAAATAATGAATCCATATTTGCGGAAATAATTTTCTTGAGTCTCGAAAACCGTATGTTATTTCCCCCGGTTGAAGTAACTTTCCTCCAAGAAATACAATCGTGTTCCAAAAACCGATTAAATCAATTTGCAATCCCTTAAATAAACGCGGTAGTGCACCTAGGCAGATTATACATAAAATTGCAGCTACTAGTTGTAAACCATTAATCCCACACCACTTAACCATTCGCATCAACATAACGATTTCCCCTTACCATTAGATAGAAGATTCAGAAATAAAAAAGCTAAATATATCACATTTCTTTAGCGACAACATGTACTCGCTTTTGCCCACTAGGTAGAATAGCTTGATATAAACATGTAACAAAAAGTAATAAACCAAATAAAATGATATACAATGTATCTGCACGAATCCATTTCGGGAATAACATTGCTATCGCACCGAGAGATAAAAGCTGGAATCCTGTCGTTAATGGACTAAGTAAACTTTGAACGCGCCCCATAAATGACTCTTCTACAATTTCATACATCCAGCCCATTATTGCAACATTAATAAACGGTAAAAAGAAAGTCGCAAAAGCAATACATACATAAAAAGACCATACGTAATTTACAAAGTAACACATACCGAAAAAGATCCCTGAGCCCGCCATACCAAAAACTATAATAGGTTTTGGCGCATATTTCTTACCTATACTCGTTGCTACTATACTTCCAATTAGTAATGAAATCCCTCCAACTACACCGCCTACCATTGCTAAACTTTCATACGTAGCTGGTGCTAATTTGTATTTTAATATGTAAGTAGTAGATACGCTTAAAATACCATTTAATAGTCCAAATACGATAAATCCTAAAAGTAATTTTTTTAAAGTTTCATTTTGGTATATATACCTAATCCCTTCTTTAAACTCTGTTATTAACATTTTTAAATTAACTTCTTTCCATTTTGTTCTACCATTTGGCAAACGAACTTTTTCTGGAATGGAGATCGTTTGAATCAAAATACCACTCATAATAAATGTGAGCGTATTTACTAAAATGCTCCCGTAAACTCCAAAAGTCCAGTACACCATCGTTGCAATTCCTACACCAAACAAGGCATACAAACTATTTACCATTTGATTAATCCCCGCTGCTGCACCATATTGGTCTGATTCAACTACTCCCTGTATCATCGACTGTTCTGATGGAGAGAAAAATTGTATACATGCATTTTCTAAAAATAAAAATAGAAAGACAAGTATAATCATCCCGTAATAAAACGAAATTAGAATTCCGATATTACAGAGTGAACAACATATGTTACTTACTGTACAAATACGTTGTCTATCAAAACGATCCACTACTGTCCCTACTAATAGAAAAAAGATTAATGCAGGTAATGCAATCATAATTTGTGTCATTGTTGCGTAAACTGGTTGTTTTCCGTATTGATCTAGCAAATAAAACATTAAAGAAACTCCAGCAATCATAGAACCGAGTCGCTCTAAAATATTTGCTAGAAAAAAACGTGCATACACTTTGTTGCGAAATAACTGTAGCATTTCTTTCATACTTCGTATCCTTTCTTTCGACAAAATTTTATTATTCTAGTCATTTCTTGGAAGTTATATTATATTTTTCGACTATTATCCAATCTTTTCCTTCTGTATAGAGAACATTATAAAGAAGACTCTTATTTTTTTATACAAGAGTCTTTTTTATTTGATTTCGCTTTATGTAACGATACATCTCGCTAACTTTTTTAATTCTCTATAGTTCGGATACACTTTATTTACTTTACGAATGTATCGCACATCCACTCATAAAACTTTTCCTTCTCTTCAAATTGTGGATAATGCGCGGATTTTTCAAAAGTAATAAATTCTTTTTGCTCTGCTTCAATCGTATCAAAATATGTTTTTGCCGCATGAAATGAAGTATTATAGTCATATTTCCCCATAAGGAAATAAAACGGTAACTTCAGTTTCTTCACCTTAGTAGGTAATGGATTCTTTAAATCTTTTTCTAATAAGACAGTCTGAGAGTGTG
Organism: Bacillus sp. TE9106W; assembly: GCF_054062215.1. NCBI lineage: Bacteria > Bacillati > Bacillota > Bacilli > Caryophanales > Bacillaceae > Bacillus > Bacillus sp. TE9106W. The sequence continues at coordinate 132,233 of NZ_JBSSFA010000010.1, read as the reverse complement.
ATAATCCAATGTTATAACGAATTACGTCTAACAAGTTATATTCATTACTGAGTAACATCCCGATGTTATCACCATCTGGATTTTCAATGAGTCTTGATGTTCCACCATATTTCGCAACATAATTCCGCGGAGTGTATGTATCGCCATTTTGAATTTTTTCAGTTAATCCATTTAAATAGGAAACTTCCTCTTTATTTCCTGCATTTTCCGCTTGGTCTATGACAAACTTTAAACTATCCATCTCACCTTCTAATGTATCACTCATCTGCCCTATACCAACATATGCTTCATATTTTTCAGGAGCTTTATTAGCAGCTTGCATTCCGATATATGTACCGTAAGAATGGCCAATCAATATTGCCTTTTCTTTACCAAGACGTTTTGAAATATAATCTGTCATAGCTAATAAATCCTCTACAAGAAGATCTGATGTAAGATTTGAATAGTCCTCAAAGAAATGATACGATTTCCCGCTTCCTCTTTGATCATAATTAACTACGGTGAATTTCTCTTCCAATAATTTTTGATACTTTTGAGCATATGGTATTTCTGAAGAACCAGGTCCACCATGTACAAAAATAATAACTGGATTGCTCTTATCTTTGCCGCGTATCATAATTTCATGATCACTTCCATTTATCTCTACTTTCTCTAATATACTTATACTGTTTTGTCCTTTTATTTGCGAGGTCCATGTAGGAAATATTAATGCTACAATTAATAATAGTATAGTGATGGCACCAATAAATTTTATTAATTTTGCTATCTTCTTCATAAGTCGTTTCCTTTCTTTTAAATTTATAAAAACATCAATTTAGTTCTGTAAAACTACCTTAAAAAATAGGAATGTACATCAACTGCACTTTCTAATTTCAACTTGATCTTTTGTACATTCTTAATATCCCATACAATTCTTAACTTTCCGCTACAGTAACCCTTAATATTTTCTTAATTTTCGATATATTAACTATGGAAAAACTTGATTACAATGTATTACAAATAAAAAAGTCCTTGTTTTCAAAACAAGGACTTTTTTATTAATCTATTTTGCTACCTCTTCTTTCGGCATTACCATACCTTTATACAATTGGACAGTTATCCAGTAATAGATAAAATAAATGACTAAGAATATCCCAATTGGCACCCACACTTTTACAAACGGGTCAACTAATATGAAGCTAAATAAGTTTAGCCCTACTAACACGTGGGAAATTCCAATAATCGCTGGGAAGATAAATAAATATGAAATTTCTTTATATATACTTTTTGTTAACATACTACGTCTCACACCGATTTTTCGTAACATTTCATAACGGCGTACATCACGAGAAGCACCTGTTAATATTTTGAACATTAGTGAACTTGCCATCATCGCTAAAAAGGCAATTCCGAGGAAAAATCCCATAAACATTGTTCCGCTCATGAAACTGCTCGTTAACTGATAAATTGTCATTTTCGTAAATATGTCTACTTTTGTACCTGTTGTTTTTTCAATTTGTTCTTTTTGTCTCTTATCTATTTCAATCAACAACGGTTTATACTTTTTCATATCATCTACTTTTGCTAATGTTACAGTGTGTTCTGTTCCTTGAATTCCTTTATAATACGCTTCATCTGCAATTCTTACAGGTTTTCCATTAAATTGATTATGTGTAATTTGTATTTCTCTTACAATTGCATCTTCCCAATCTTTCGGCATACGAGGGAATTTTGCTACTTCAGGAGCTTCCAAAGCAGAATATATAGGTTCAGTTAAAGGTTCGGTCACCCGTTTACGCGCAGGCTCTTTTAAAGTTTTCGTATCAAAGCGTTCAGAAATTAGTGGTGGTTTCGCTGTTAAATCATTACGTAAGTAATAAACCGCTTCCCCATCTACTTTATACTTGTACTGGCTTTCTTCAACAATTTCCATTTCTTTTAATGCAGCTGTATCTTGTTCATTTGGATCATGAATTACGACATCATACACACGTGAGAAGTCTGTCATAATACCTACATTTTTTTGGAACGCCATACCTGCTGTCATGGCACCTGCCCCTAATGCAATTAACATCGCTACAGTGCCTAATACTCTCGATAAACTATTTACTCGAAAGCGTAGCTGTGCATATGTAAAACTATTTAAGCCCGTTTCATTACGTTTTTTATTCCCTTTAATTTTCATCACAAAAAATGGGAGCAATGAACTAAAGATAAAATATGTTCCAAGCGTTGTGACGATTGTCGCTATTATGAAACCGAGTTCAGCAAACATTTTTATATTTACCATAAAATAGTAGCCTGTACTTACTAGTAATACACCAAATACAGTCATTATAATAATGCGAGTTTTACTTTTCTTCACTTCATCTAGTGTTTCATCTTCACGAATTAGCTCTAGTTCTGTTTTGCGTAATAAACGGATGCTATTCATTAAACCTGTAATAAAAAATAGTATTACGAAGAAAATAGCTGTAACTAAGATTGCTGGTGTATATACAGATGAATAACTACCTTTTGCTGAAATTTCCATACCATTCATTAAAAAGTTCCCTGCTACACTTGCAAGTAACATCCCTACTAAAATCCCGATAATAATACTAACAATACCCATACCGAATGTTTCAATAAATAATAACTGTGCTACTTTTTTCTTTTTCGCTCCGAGCATCATGTACATACCGAGTTCTTTTCTTCTTAATGTGAGTAAGAAAGAATTGGCATATATAATATAAAATACAGTTATGAAAGATAATAGTATTGCACCTACCCAGAATACAAGTCTAATACTACTAATAAGACTATTATCCTTCGTAAATTCACTATTCATCGCCATCGTTTGGAACATGTAAAAAATACTAATGCTAATAACGAGACCAATAAGTAAAACCATATAATCTTTTAACATCTTTTTCATACTATGACGTGATAATTTAAATAACATAATCTCGCCCCCTACTTAGACTCAGCAGCTGAGCCCATATGAGCGAGCACACCTAAAATGTCTTGATAGAAATTTTCTCGCTTTCCTTGACGCTTTAATTCTTTATATAAAAGACCGTCTTGGATAAATAATATTCGCTCACAGTAACTCGCACTAAATGCATCGTGTGTCACCATCAAAATACTTACATTATGATTTCCATGTAAATCTTGCATCGCTTCTAATAAGCTTTTTGCATTTTTACTATCAAGCGCACCAGTCGGTTCATCTGCTAATACGATTGCTGGATTATGTACTAAAGCTCGTGCTGCCGCTGTTCTTTGCTTTTGTCCACCAGAAACAGCAGTTGGATATTTCGTTAAAATTTCAGTAATCCCTAACTTCTTCGCAACCTCATTCACCTTTCCAGTAATCTCACTTGAAGGTACGCCTTGCAAAGAAAGTGGTAAAGCGATATTTTCATAAATTGATAAGTTTTCAAGTAAGTTAAAATCTTGAAAAATGAAACCTAATTTTTGAGAACGAAAATCAGATAACGCATTGCCCTTCATAGAAGTAATATTTGTACCAGCTATTGTCACACTACCACCTGTCGCTTGATCCAATGTACTAATCACATTAAGTAAAGTTGTTTTTCCAGACCCAGAAGGACCCATAATCCCGACGAATTCCCCTTCCTTAATATTTAATGATACGCCTCTTAATGCTTTTGACTGATTCTCATTTCTTTTCCCATACGTTTTTTCTACACTTTCTACAGTAACTACATTTGTTGACATCTCTTTCACTCCATTCCTTTTATATAAATTTAATTTCTCACATATTTCTTATCTTTTTCTCATGTAAATTCTTAAGCATTTTTTAATTATTCATCCTATTAAGGTTACACAGGCTACATGAAGCTATTTCCTACTTCATATTCTCATTTTTCTACAACTCGTTCCTTCGATTTCGCTTACATTTATCTTACATTTTTGTAAGGTAAAAAAGAAAACACACCATTTTTGAATTGGTGTGTTTTCTTTTTAAAATCTATTTTCGATTATTTATTTCCTCTTTTATACTTTCCACAAACATATCTAGTTCAATTACATCTGATTTTTCTTCCCCATATTTACGCACATTTACAGCTCCGTTTTCCATTTCCTTATCACCAATAACAAGAACATAAGGAACTTTTTGCATTTGTGCTTCTCTTATTTTATATCCTAATTTTTCATCTCGCATATCTCGTTCGACACGAACACCAGCTTGTGCTAATTTATCTGCAACCTCATCTGCGTATTGTACATGGACTGCATTTGAAACTGGAATGACTTTCACTTGAACTGGTGCCACCCATGCTGGGAATGCACCTCCAAAGTGCTCAATTAATATTGCTAAGAAACGATCTAAAGATCCTAATACTGCCCTGTGAATGACAACCGGTCTTTTCTTTTCATTCTTCTCATCTATATAATTTAAATCAAACTTCTCTGGCATTTGGAAATCTAGCTGGATTGTCCCACACTGATGACTTCTATTTAAAGCATCTTTAATATGGAAGTCAATTTTCGGTCCGTAAAATGCACCATCACCTTCATTTAGTCTATATTTATAATTTAGCGATTGTAATACATTTTCTAATGACGCTTCTGCTTGCTCCCATAACTTATCATCACCCATTGAATCTTCTGGACGAGTAGAAAGTTCTACTTCATATTCGAATCCAAAAGTTTTATATACATAATCGATTTGCGCCATTACAGATTTGATTTCATCTTCAATTTGTTCTGGAGTTACAAATAAATGTGCATCATCTTGGCAGAAAGTACGTACTCTTAATAATCCGTTTAACGCCCCACTAAATTCATGGCGATGTACTTGACCAAACTCACACATACGAATCGGTAATTCGCGATAAGAATGCAATTTATTTTTGAACATTAGCATATGCCCTGGGCAGTTCATCGGTTTTAATGCAAAACTTTTATTATCCACTTCTGAGAAATACATATTATCTTTATAATGTCCCCAGTGCCCTGATCTTTCCCATACTTCTTGGTTCATCATGAATGGAGTGCGTACTTCTTGATAATTATATTCTTTTTGAATTTCTCTTAAAAAAGCTTCTAATTCATTACGAATAATTTGGCCTTTCGGTAAATAAAACGGCATTCCCGGAGCCTCTTCAGAAAACATAAATAACTCCAGTTCATTGCCTAACTTACGATGGTTTCTTTTGGCTGCTTCTTCAACGAAATGTAAATACTCTTCTAATTCTTTCTGGGAAGAGAATGCAACACCATATATACGCTGAAGCACTTGATTATTACTATCTCCTCGCCAATATGCACCGGAAACGTGAGTTAATTGAAATGCTTTCAAATAACCTGTTGACGGTAAATGTGGACCTCTACATAAATCTACAAATTCACCTTGTTTATATAGTGTTACACTTTCCCCACTAGGAATTGCTTCTAAAAGTTCTAATTTCAATCGATCGTTCATTTCTTGAAACAGTTTAGCTGCTTCTTCTCGAGAAACCTCAACTCGTTCTATCTTTATATTTTCATTTATAATCTTTTTCATTTCTTTTTCGATTTTTCGTAAATCTTCTACGTTTACACTACTCGGAAGATCCATATCATAATAAAATCCATTTTCAATAACAGGCCCTACTCCAAGATTTATATCACCATACAATCTTTTTACAGCTTGCGCTAAAATATGTGCCGCAGAGTGCCTTGCAATTTCTACACCTTCATTTGAATCTATAGTAATGATTTCTACTTCCGCATTTTCTTCAATATTTCGGCGTAAATCATATAACTCATCATTTACTTTCCCTGCAACTGCTTTCTTTTTTAAGCTACTGCTAATGGATCCAGCAATTTCTTCTAAAGTAATTCCTTTTACAAATTCTTTCACGCTACCATCTGGAAATTTAATTTCAATCATCTGTTCTTTCATTTTTCATCTCTCCATTTCATAATAAAAAGCACACTCATCCCTACAATAGGGACGAGCGTGCTTATACCCGTGGTTCCACCCAGATTCCCATCACAAACATGCAATGGCTTCTTTTACGGTAACGTCGTTTACACGGCACTAGTTACTTCATTTCCCCAGTGCAGCTCTAAGGTGGTAAGTTATTTTTCTGCGTTAGGAAGTTCTCAGCTTTCCTTCCTTCTCTGTATAACCGGGTAAAATAACTCGTGTCCTTTTCTTCGCTTATTATGAAATTGAATGCAAAAAAGCATATTCATCCCTAAAATAGGGACGAATATGCTTATATCCGTGGTTCCACCCAAATTCCCATCACAAAAAACATAATGGCTTCTTTTGCGATAACGTCGCTTACACGGCACTAGATACTTCGTTTCCCTAGTGCAGCTCTAAGGTGGTAAGTTATTTTTCTGCGTTAGGAAGTTCTCAGCTTTCCTTCCTTCTCTGTATAACCGGGTAAAATAACTCGTGTCCTTTTCTTTGCTTTTAAAAGTACATCCATTAATTGTTATTTACTATATCTTATTCATTTTATTTTTGCAAGTGTTAAAAAAATATTTTTTATTTAATAAAAAAAGAAACCAAAAATAGATTTTTGGTTTCCTCTTCTCAATTTTACCAATCTTGTGGTTCGTAATTTAAGTCTGAAAATAGACGTCTTTTCTCTTTCTTCGTTAAATCTCTCCACTGTCCAACTGGTAAATTATTCAATTCAATATTCATAATTCTCGTACGTTTTAACGTATATACTTGATACCCTAAAGCTTCACACATACGGCGAATTTGACGATTCAATCCTTGTGTTAAAATAATTTTAAACTCATATTTTGATAACTGTGTGATCTCACATGGAAGTGTTTTCGTTCCTAAAATTTTCACACCAGCTGCCATTTTTTCTAAGAAATCAGGTGTAATTGGCTTATCTACTGAAACGATATATTCTTTCTCATGTTTGTTTTCAGCACGTAAAATTTCATTAACGATATCACCATCATTCGTTAACAAAATTAAACCGTCTGAGTCTTTATCAAGACGTCCAATGTGACTAATTCGTAATGGATGATTCACTAAATCGATAATATTCCCTTTTACCGATTTTTCACTCGTACATGTAATACCTACTGGTTTATTTAAAGCGATATATACGTGATCTCGAGCAATGCGAAGTTGCTCTCCATTTACGCGTACATCATCACCTGGATTCACTTGGTCACCAATTTTTGCAACCTTGCCGTTAATAATTACTCTTCTCTCATTAATTAGTTTATCTGCTCCACGTCGAGACGCTTTTCCAGCTTCACTAATAAATTTATTGATACGCAAATTAGGCACATCCTTTTCTAAAAAAATTTCAAGCTCACACTGCTTCTACCGTACAATACAAAAGGGTAAGCCTCCTATTATAACTTAAATATATTAACATGAAAGGGCATATAACGTCTTCTATTAATTACTTATTTATAAGAAAATATCTTTATTATACATTCATTTATGCACTTTTTCCGCGCTTAATATACAAGCCATTCTTCCTTACATACAGCTTGTTTTCCTCTTATATTCTCTATATCTTCATGAATATTAGCTAGTTTATACAACTCAGGGGAAATTTCTTCTACATAATGTTGATGCGCTTTTTCATCTTTCCAATAAGTTAACACGATGTAACGGTTTTCATTTTTTAAAGACTTACCAACTACTCCACCTAGCATCCCTTTTATATTTTCCATTCCTTTATTCCAAATTGTTTCTTGTTTATGTAAAAAATATTTTTCTTTTTCCACTTTAACATCACATATAGCAACTCTTACGAATGATCCTTCTGTAACAACATCTTTCAGAAGTGTATCAGTTATATCATACAAAGTTTGAAATAATTCAATTTCACATGAAAGAAACGTATCCTCTTGATTACTATTTAAATAAATTGTATCGTGAGCACCATTCATAAATGATTGATATGCACTTCGATCTTCCCATAAAGTAAATACACATGCCTCACCTTTATGCCATCCACCAAATTGTCCATGAAATCCATCTAGATGCTGTATATCACGCCATTTTTCTTGTGCCATTGAAAATAACTCTTTTTTCTCTTCTTCTACTTTACAATAGATTGTTTTTAGTAACATTTTTAATTTCCCCTTTAGTATATAATTTATCTTCTTCTCACAATAATTAGTTCACATAATATTTTTATAATCACCCTAATACTCTTTATAGACATATAGAACTAATCATATTTATCACTACATCTATCAAAACATCTATCAAATTTAATTTCAAATAATTCAGAATGCAAAAAAAGATGTAACTCTTAATGAATTACATCTTTAGCTAATCTCCATTATTCATCTTTTTCTCAAATAAATAATACGTAATTTCTCCCGGATAATGTAATACAGTTACCTTCCGCTCCCCTTTTTTAAAACTAACAGTATGCCCGTTTTCCCCTAAGTTCTCCCATCCACTTACCTTTATAATAGGCATTACACTTATATATTTATAATCCTCTTCCTTATCATCGTTAATATGGATTGCTGACATTGGTACTGGAAAATCTGCAATTTTAGATTCTTTGTCTAAATATATGAGTGCAATTAAGCTAATTAACAGCATAGCCATTGAACTATTTAAAACTAGTTTTCTTCTATTTATTTTCACTAAAATTCCTCTTTTCTCACATATTTCTTTTATCATTTTACTAACTTTAATTATTCGTGTATAGAAAAGATATAATTTAAATCATTTCTAACCTATTTTCTCTACATGAAACAACATTATTGTTATATATTATAATTATAAGTTTTTAAATTTTGGAGGCGTTACATATTGCAGAAATTACTTTTTACTAAATGGACAGTTGTTATTTCTATTTTCATCATTTTCGGTACAATTTTCTACGTTACTAATGGTAAAAATAACAATGAAAAAGCAACTGTAGAAACAGCGGATACAACAACTTTCAAATCTAAATTGCAACCTAAAATTAATGAATTGACTACTAATTATAATGACATCATCGAAAAAGATTGGTTGCCTGCTTGGGAAGAAATTAACACGAACGGTGATTCAGTAGCCAGAGATAAACTATTAGTTACAATGAATGCTGTTTCCAAACAATATGAAAACATTATGAATGAAATAGACACATTGAAAATTAAAGAAAATATATCGGACGTACAAATACAAGAGCAACTAGTTTATTTTACAACTGAATTTAAGGCTGCTTCTAAATTTATGAAAAACGCGGCAGATTTAATTATAGACGGGGCCACTAACTCTACTCTAAACAGTGCAACAATTGAAAATACTAAACATGCTTTAGGGCTTGCAGATCAACATATTGTCATCGCTTTATCTACTTTAACTGAAGTTGAAGAGAAATTAGGACTTTCGAAAAAATAGAATTCTTTACTATTTTAAAATAAAAAATGATTGCATTTCACTAATTGTATATCTATAATGTTTTTATTGATTCTATACACATTCAATTCGTATAGGTTATTAATTTTATAATTCGGATGAACCATTCAGGAGAAGGTCTATTGATCTACCGACGGGGCAAAAAGTTGTTAACCGACTTTGAAACTCTCAGGTCTTGTTTACAAGTAGAACTGCATGGGGACGAATCTCTGGAGAGACTCCCTCTCGCTTTAAATAGCGGAGAGGAAAACGAGCACCGAAGGAGCAAATCCGCTACTATAGCGGATAATCTCTCAGGTAAAAGGACAGAGACAAGCGAAAGAAAATGCCGATTTGTATCGGTTTATTTTTCTATCTCTTGTTTCTCCAGAGACCATTTCATTTACTTGAAGTGGTTTTTATTTTTTCTAAAAAAGGAGAATAAAGATGGAGACAGTAAGTAAAGTATTAGAACAAATCAATCACTATGTGTGGGGATTACCAACGTTATTGTTACTCGTTGGTACTGGTATTATTCTCACAGTGCGTTTAAAAGGTTTACAGTTTAGTAAACTATTATACGCTCACAAACTAGCTTTTAAAAAATCAGAAGATACATCTTCCTCTGGAGATATTAGCCACTTCCAAGCACTTATGACAGCTATGGCGGCAACGATTGGTATGGGAAATATAGCTGGTGTTGCAACTGCTGTGACGATCGGTGGACCTGGTGCAATCTTTTGGATGTGGATTACTGCTTTGTTTGGTATGGCAACAAAATATGCCGAAGCAATTCTTGCAGTGAAATACCGTGTCAGTAATGAAAATGGTGAATATTCAGGTGGACCAATGTACTATTTAGAACGTGGTTTAGGTAAGAAATGGCTTGCAGTTTTATTCGCTATATTCGGTACAACTGCTTCTTTCGGTATCGGTAATATGGTGCAGTCTAATTCAGTTGCAGAGGCAATGCGAATTAATTTCTCTTTCCCCCCTGCTTTAACTGGTATAATAATGTCATTTTTAATCGCTATCGTTATTTTAGGCGGTGTAAAAAAAATCGGGAAAGTGACAGGGTATGTCGTTCCTATTAAAGCTTTCTTTTATATCATTGCTGGTCTTATTATTATTTTCTATCACTACGATCAAATTCCAGAAGCATTTTCACTTATTTTTTCTGGTGCATTTAACGGTACTGCAGCGGCTGGTGGTTTTATCGGTTCAACAGTTGCATCTGCTATTCAAATCGGAATGGCGCGCGGCGTATTTGCGAACGAAGCTGGTTTAGGGAGTGCACCTATTGCCGCGGCGGCTGCAAAAACTGATTCACCTGCAAAGCAAGCTTTAGTTTCAATGACTGGTACTTTTCTAGATACTTTTATTGTATGTACAATTACAGGACTTGTATTAATTACTACAGGCGCATGGAAATCTGGTAAAACTGGCGTTGAAGCTACAACACTTGCGTTCCAATCTGTATTCGGTACTGCAGGTAGTATGATTCTCGGTATCGCAATTATTTTATTCGCCTACTCTACTATTTTAGGGTGGTCGTATTATGGAGAAAAGTGTGTAGCTTATTTATTTGGAGAAGGTGCTGTTCGTTATTATAAAGCAATCTTTATAGTAATGATTGCTATTGGTGCGAATTTAAAACTAGGTATCGTATGGACATTTGCGGATATTGCAAATGGACTTATGGCGATTCCAAACTTAATTGGTCTTATTGGGTTAAGTGGTATTGTTGTTGCTGAAACGAATCGCTTTTTACAAGCAGAGAAATTGAAAGAAAATAATAAAAAACAGGCAAGTTAATCTAAAAAAGGAATGACTCATACATAATGAGCATTCCTTTTTTTCGTTTTCTTACTCAGTAAATACCATCAAAAATATATTTATATCAATCTTTCCCTTTTTTATTCCACTAAAAGTTTTTCACATAAATGACATAAATCGTATGGTCTAACTATATAGTTGAAAAGGAATGCGACATTAAAGCGTCGCTGAAAAACTTATCCAAGAAAAGGGAGGAAAAATCTTTTGAAAAACAAAATCATTGTTTTCCTATCTGTTTTGTCATTTATTATTGGTGGTTTCTTCTTTAACACAAATACTTCAAGTGCTGAAACATCATCTACTGATTACGTTCCTAACCAATTGATCGTTAAGTTCAAACAAAATGCATCTTTAAGTAATGTGCAATCTTTTCATAAGTCTGTTGGTGCTACTGTTTTATCTAAAGATGATAAGTTAGGTTTTGAAGTCGTTCAATTTTCGAAAGGTACTGTAAAAGAAAAGATAAAAAGCTATAAAAACAATCCAGATGTGGAATATGCAGAGCCGAATTACTACGTTCACTCCTTTTGGACTCCGAACGATCCATATTATAAAAATCAATATGGATTACAAAAAATTCAAGCTCCACTAGCTTGGGATAGTCAACGAAGTGATTCTAGTATAAAAGTAGCTATTATTGATACAGGAGTACAAGGTTCACACCCTGATTTATCTTCGAAAGTAATTTACGGGCATGATTATGTTGATAACGATAATGTTTCTGATGACGGTAATGGTCATGGTACACATTGCGCTGGAATTACTGGAGCACTTACGAATAACAGCGTCGGAATTGCTGGTGTTGCCCCACAAACTTCAATTTATGCTGTCCGCGTATTAGATAATCAAGGAAGTGGGACTCTTGATGCTGTAGCGCAAGGTATTCGAGAAGCTGCTGATTCAGGTGCAAAAGTAATTAGTTTAAGTTTAGGAGCTCCAAATGGTGGGACTGCATTACAACAAGCTGTTCAATATGCATGGAATAAAGGCTCTGTTATTGTTGCGGCTGCTGGAAATGCTGGAAATACAAAAGCTAATTACCCTGCTTATTACAGCGAAGTAATTGCAGTTGCTTCTACAGATCAATCAGATAGAAAATCTTCATTTTCTACTTATGGTAGCTGGGTAGATGTTGCAGCACCAGGTTCAAATATATATTCCACATATAAAGGAAGCACGTATCAATCATTAAGTGGTACATCTATGGCAACACCCCACGTTGCAGGAGTCGCTGCTCTTTTAGCAAATCAAGGATATAGCAATACACAAATCCGCCAAATTATTGAGTCAACTTCTGATAAAATTAGTGGTACAGGTACGTACTGGAAAAACGGTAGAGTCAATGCATATAAAGCGGTACAATACGCTAAGCAATTACAAGAAAATAAAGCGTCTTAAAACTTTAATCTGTCGATCGACCATTCATGCAGGATAAAATAGAAGGAGAGACTTTTACAATGAAAGTCTCTCCTTCTTACAAACTATATTACTCTCCCTGCTTTTTAACCATATGTAAATACAGTACAAAATCCATCATTGTCGACGAATGACCAAGTTGACGAATCATTGCTGTTATATTTCCTCTATGATATGTACCATGATTTATAACATGTTGTACTAACTCTAAAATTGAAGTTTCTAATTTCCCTACATATGGATTTTCAATAACAAATACAGCATTCACATCTTGTATTGTACTTAAAAAATCTTTATATTGATTTGCCATGTTTTCAAACATTTTTTCTAATTCATGTAACGATTTGTTTTCCATTTGTTTTCGTAAATTTTCTCGGTCTTGTATTGCTTCATTCATACTTTTACCATGCAATATATGTAACCACACTTGATCTGTAATATAAATATGCGCAAACGTATCCTTGATTGATGGAAATACACTCTGTATCTGTTCAGTAAAAATCGTCTCATAGTTTGGTAATTCTTTTAGTCGCTCGAATAATCGTGTATTAGCCCAAGCATGGTAATCCACTTGTTTTAACATGTACTCTTTCAATCAAAATCGCCTCCTTATTGTATGAAACGAATAGTTTGTTCCTTCATTTCTGATTCTCTATCAGCCTTTACAATTCCTTTTTCTTCAATTTCACGTTTATCTATAGTTTTATATTTTACATGCGTATGAAATTCCATTTGAAATGGAAACGGTGTAATGCGAATTGTTTCCTCATCTATCCATTCCGCTTGAATAGGTTTCTCCTCTTTACTATTAAACATTTCTGTTCCTTCAAAACCATCTTTAAACAAATCAATTTCATTTTTCTTTTCTACACCTGGTTTATTCATACAGACATATAAAGAAAGTTCATCGCAAAACTTTAATAATCTATAATGTTTATCGAACATCACAAATTGTTCTTTTGTTAGCGTTGTCAATATTCTTTTTTGTCGTTCCAATTCCCCCGCATAAAATGACATCATCTCTTCATCTTCCTCATTTAATGGAAATGATAAAAAATGCTTACTACAAAGTAATGCTCCGTATGGATTGGAATCTTCAATTTCATTCAAACCAATCGTATAAAAGACAAAGCGTAATGAACTTGGACAATCCATAAATGTATATGGGGTATTTTTAGCATCATTTAAAATTGGTACTTTATCAAGTTCTATCCACCCTCTATCATGCTCATATATTGCATCAATTGTCTCTTTTAAATATGTTTCATCTTCAAAAAAATCTTCTTTTATATGCTTCGCAATCTCTCCAGCTAAAAAACCATGATCATGTTGACGAATTAATATACTTTCTTTCTCATCCTTTTTACGAAAAATCATCTGTATACTCCCCCTCATCCTCATATTACAGCGTTTTCTATGCATCAATTCTTAATTAATCCCTAAATATTAGCAGGGATTCAGTTTCTTGCAACGAAATTAACATAACTATATAGCATTCTTTCTAACAATATAAATAGCTTTATCTTTACTATCCATTATACTAAATCTTTCATTCCAAAAAATTTTTTTATGAGGTGAAAACATGAACAAAACAGAATTGATTAAAAATGTCGCACAATCAGCTGATATTTCTCAAAAGGATGCTTCTGCAGCTGTACAATCTGTATTTGACACAATTGCTACTGCATTACAATCTGGCGATAAAGTTCAATTAATCGGCTTTGGAACTTTTGAAGTGCGTGAAAGATCTGCTCGTACAGGACGTAATCCACAAACTGGCGAAGAAATTCAAATCGCTGCTGGTAAAGTTCCTGCATTTAAAGCAGGTAAAGAGTTAAAAGAAGCTGTGAAATAAACAAGAAACCAGCCATTTTATAGGCTGGTTTCTTGTTTTATTTAAGTAATTCTTTTATATTCTCAGCATGATACACCTCGCAAATATAAAATATACATTTGCAGTTACTTACAATTTGATATTTTCTAGTTGGATACACATTCGCCGAAACAGAGCATCCATCAAATAATTCAATAATATTTCCAGAGGGCTGATACCCTTCGTATAATACATTTCTTCTTACTTCCATTTTCTCTATAAGTTTTTCAACTGGAATGTTTCCACTCTCTAATTCACTCTTAATTGTATTTGGTAAAAACGAAGTGTCTGCAAAAATTAGATTTTCAGATAACACTTTTCCTTTATAGCTAACATGAGATACACGATAAAGAAATGTTCCGTTTTTATCAAAGAAGTTCTTCGCTTCTTTCGGGATGTACTGTCTATCAAGCACCTCTTGTTCTAGAACATCAAATTGAACTGTATCATTCAAAAGCTTTTCTAAAGCATGAATAGATGATGTATCTCCAGAAAATAAAATATTTTTAATTGCTTGTACATTATATGTGAATTCATTTGTTCTATTTTCCGCTACTAACATGAGGAACACCTCTTCTATAAAATATTTTATTTAACTTATTTATAAGTTAAAAGCGCTACTGCGTCCAACTGTGTAATTTCGGTGACTTCTTTACTACATATTGCAATGGAAGCCATATAATCTACACTTGGCCTTAAATCTCTCATCACTGTATTTTCTACTAACTCTTGTCTATCCTTAAAAACCAATAAGTATGGAGAATCATTTGGAGCTGATATTGTAATATCCACTGGTGAAATCATTAGTCCTTCACCAGTCGCTTTTAGCACTGCTTCTTTTCTAGTCCAATATGTTAAAAAACCTTCTATTTTCTGTTCATTAGGTAATTTCATAACTTGCGCTTTTTCAATGTCTGTTAATACGCCTTCTGCCATTTTCATAACATCCACATTCGGATTCATTTGTTCAACATCAACGCCTACAGGTGCAAACTTTGTAAATGCAACAACAACCCACTCACCCGAATGTGAAACGGATAACTGCGGCATGCCTTCTGGTAATTGTGGTCTACCATGTTGTAACTTACATACTGGGCACATTCGATCAATCGGAACTTGAACTGGCGACATAGAAAGTATCTTTCCAAGAACTAATCTACTAATTACGCAACCGATTATAAAACGGGCACGATCTGCCGAATGATGATATGAATTTGCTTTCTCTCGTTCAATATCATTTAGTAAATTATAATGCCATGATTGTAAATCTGAAATTCTTCCCCACCATATTTGACAATCATTCTCATTCAAAGCTGGTATAGAATCTACAACTTTACTTTCTATCATGTAAACTCTCCTTTATATAACGAATATCAATTGTTATTCATTGACAAGTGCTTTCTGTTTTTTTGTTACGGATAACATTTTTTCTTTCTTCTTTGACATTACCTCTTTATCAGAAAGACGTAAAGAAAATAGTAATGCTACGAGTAAAAATATTGCTGATCCAATTAATGCTGCTTGATATGGAAAGAAATCTGAATGCGCATTATGTTGTACACTGTTATTTCCAAAACCGGCTAGTATACTAGCTAAAACAGCAACTCCTATCGCTGAACCTAATCGATTTTGCACATTAAATATAGTGGTTGCTCTCCCCATAGAAGGTGGCGTTATATTGTTAAATGCAGAAAATTGAACTGCTCCAACTGACTGGCCTAAGAAAATACCTATGCCAAACAATAATGCCCGTATTTGCCAAGGGTTTGTATCGTGATTTACAAAACTTAATAAAACAAAGATAATCGCCGTACAAATTAACCCAATAGAAATTACCTTACGAGCTCCTAATTTCTTATATGACCATGGTACGATTTGTGAAGAAATCATTAAACCAATCGCCTCCGGAAATGTCGTTAGACCTGATTCTAACGCGGAAACTCCTATTACATTTTGATACATAAGAGGAAAAACAAATAACATTCCTAGTAAACCAGCTGATGAAAATAATGAAATAAGACTCATTTTTCTAAAGACTGGTTCTTTTAATAAGCGTAAATCTAACATCGGTTGCTTTACTTTAAGTTCTACAAGAATAAACAATGTAATAAATACAGTCCCAGCTATTCCAGTACTTATAATCTCTGTAGAAATCCAGCCTCTTGATGGTCCTTGACTAAGCGCATAGATTATCATCGCAAATCCTGGTGCTGATAGAATAAAACCGAGAGAATCAAAGCGACCAGCTGATTTTTCAATATGCTCTTTTAAAAATAGCAGACCGAATAGTAACGCCATAATTCCAAAGGGTAAATTAATATAAAATGCCCAGCGCCAAGACATTTGATCTACAAAAAAGCCCCCAATAATTGGTCCTACTGCCGGTGCGACAGCAATTGGCAACACAATAAACCGAGAAATTTTCGGCCTTTCCTCTGGTGAAAATGTTCGGAATAACATCGCCATCCCAACTGGTGTTAAAAGCCCCCCACCAGCACCTTGAATAATACGAAAAATATTCAATGAAGTAATATCGTTTGCTATCCCACATAACGCAGATGCGGTTGTAAAAACGAAAAGAGCAGTTAGAAATATCCTTTTCGTACCGAATCGATCTCCTAGCCAACCAGAAATCGGAAGGAAGACAGCTAAGCTAACTAAATACCCAACATTAACTGTCCCCATCGCAGATGGTGGAACTTGTAGTTCTTTACTTATCGTTTGTAGTGCTACATTTACAATTGTTGCATCCATAGCAGCCATAAACATCGCTGTTATATATACAATGCTTACAACTACTTTTGGATTTATTTTTGCCTTCATTATCGTTTTCCTACTAATATTTTTTTGCCAACTTGTTTACTTTTTGGATTCAAATCTTCCCAGTTATTTCCAACATATTGTAAACAATCATTCCTACTAGCCTCTTTATGTACGACGTTCCAACCAATAGGTACATCAAGAAAGGCAGGCCAGAGAGAATACTGGCCCTCCTCATTTTTTAATACTTTATATGTGTAATTATCATTTTCAAACGGATTCGTCATACTGTACTTACCCCTTTCTTATTCTGCAAATATTTCGCTAATACTTGTCCAATTTCTGTAAGTGGTCCTGGTTGACATAAATCTTTATGTCTACAATCAATATCGTATTGCACAATTTGCCCGTCTAAATAATTTAACCACGTATTTGGAGAGATAGGATCAAACCAGTCTGGTATAACAGTAGATCTAAAGAATAAAATATCTCCATTATAAACTTTCGGTACATATTTCCCTAACAATCCTACTGAGTTTACATATGTTTCTTTCAAATTCAAAATCGTCTCTTCTTCAAGACTTGCTAATGCACTTCCATCTTTACGAAGTATTTCAACCGCACTTTCCATCGTAAGTGGTTTACCATCCATGTTATCTGGGTCATATCCACCTAGAGCGAGCAATGCGATTAACGCTTCTTCTTCCGTAGGCGCTTCCGTATTCGGTAGGAAGTGACCAGGATAAGAATCTAACATAACGAGTAATTCTACTTCTTCCCCTTCATTTTGTAGTTGCGCTGCCATTGCATGGACAACATTTCCTCCGAGCGACCAACCGAGTAAACGATATGGTCCGTGAGGCTGTACTTCACGAACGTGTTTTAAATAATCCGCCGCCATCTCCTCTAAACTTTTTGGAAGTTCTTCATTTTTAGCGATACCACGTGCTTGCACACCGTAGATTGGATAATCTGTTCCTAAAGATTTCATAAGTCCTGCATAGCACCAACTTAATCCACCTGCTGGGTGTACACAAAATAGTGGTAATTGGTCTCCACCTGATCGTAATGGAAGCAATACATCAAGTGCACTTTGACCATTCCCCATTTCAAGTCTTTCAGCTAATCCAGCAACAGTAGGTGCTGCAAATAAAGTTCCGATATTTAGTTCCACCCCAAGCGCTTCTTTCATGCGGCTCATAAGCTGCACTGCAAGAAGTGAATGGCCACCTAAGTCAAAGAATCCATCATCAATTCCAATTTGCGGCACACTTAAAACTTCTATAAACAAGTCACATAACATTTCTTCTTGCGGTGTTCTTGGTCCACGACTAGAAGCTGATGCAATAAATTCTGGAGCTGGCAATGCCTTTCTATCTAATTTACCGTTTGGAGTTAAAGGCAACTCATTTACTACTACAAAAGCGTATGGAACCATGTAATCTGGTAAACTACCACCAGCAAATTGGCGCATTTCATTCGTATCAATCATTTCATTATTTGATGCGACGATATAAGAAACTAACCGTTTATCCCCTGGTTGATCTTCCCGTACAATAACGGCTACTTGCTCAACTTTAGGGTGTTTCATTATGACCGCTTCTATTTCCCCTAATTCAATTCGGAATCCGCGAATTTTTATTTGGTGATCTGCACGCCCTATATAATCTAACGTCCCATCATGACGCCAACGAGCTAAGTCTCCTGTGCGATACATTCTTGTACCTGGCTTGCCAAATGGATCTGCGATAAATCGTTCAGCAGTTAAGCCTGCTCTTCCTAAATATCCACGAGCAAGCCCTGCACCTGCAACATACATTTCTCCAACTACTCCAGGTGGCACTGGTTGTAAATAGTTATCTAATACGTATACTTTAAGGTCAGGTATACTGCACCCAATTAAACTATTCGCTCGTAAAGAGACGATAGTTTCATCTAATTCAATATAACTAACATGTACTGTCGTCTCAGTAATACCGTACATATTAATAAGCTTCGGTGCATTATGAGGATGTCGACTATACCAATCTTCTAATCGACTTAGCTCAAGTGCTTCTCCTCCAAAAACAACATATCGTAAAGATAATTTTTGGCCAATCTCTTCATTTTCACGGCCTGCTTGCATCAATTGATAGAACGCTGATGGAGTTTGGTTTAAAACCGTTACTTTTTCTTTAACAAGAAGCTGTAAAAATTCTTTCGGCGAGCGACTTACACTATGTGGTACTACGACTAAACGCCCTCCATATAATAAAGGTCCCCAAATTTCCCAAACCGAGAAATCAAAAGCATATGAATGAAACATCGTCCACACATCGTCTGCGTCAAATTGGAACCAATGATCAGTTGCTCCTAAAAGTCTTACTACGTTTTGATGAGGTATCATAACGCCTTTCGGTCTGCCTGTTGAGCCTGAAGTATAAATAACATAAGCGATATGCGAAGGAGTTAACGGCTTCATACGCTCCATTTCATCTATATTGTCTTCACTATATTTCTCACTTTCTTCTATTACCTCTATATCATCAATTAAAATTTTCAATTCCTCATCACATTCAATTTCCACATCTGAATTTGTTAAAACACATGACGGTTTCGCATCATGGAGCATAAATGAAATGCGATCTGACGGGTAATCTGGATCTAATGGCAAATATCCGGCACCAGCTTTCAGAACAGCTAGTAAGCTCACAACCATTTTTAAAGATCTCGGCATTGCTAAAGCAACAAGGTGATCAGGACCAATTCCTTTCGCTATTAGCAAACGAGCTAACTTATTCGCTTTTTTATTCAATTTTTCATAAGTTAACTTTTCATCTTCAAAGACGACAGCAATAGCATTTGGATTTATATGAGTCTGCTTTTCAAATAATTGTGATAATGTCATTTCTGGTGCGATTTGAAAACCACCATTCCACTTTTCTAACACTGTATTTTTCTCTGCTAGAGTTAATATTTCTAATCTACCAATTGATTGATCCGGATGTTTCACTGCATCATCTAATAACAGAATGTATCGTTCAACTAATTTTTGAGCCGTTTCACGTTTATATAAATCTGTACTAAACTCTAATAACCCCTGTAAGCCATTTGGATTCCCATCAACTCCATTACTTTCACTAATTTCAAATGTTAGATCAAACTTCGCAGAGCCAACGCTTTGAATTTCAAGGTTTGCTTCTATATCTGGGGCATCAAAGGTTGCTTCTGGCGTATTTTGGAAAGCTAACATAACTTGAAATAGCGGATGACTATTTCTAGTACGCACTGGGTTTAACACTTCAACGAGTCGTTCGAATGGGACATCTTGATTTTCATAAGCTGCAAGGTTCGACTGCTTCACTCTATTCAATAATTCTTTAAAACTTGGATCTCCTGATGTATTTGTACGTAACACTAATGTATTTATAAATAAACCAACTATGTCAGAGAGTGCATCATCGTTTCTTCCAGCAATCGGACTACCGATTGGTATATCAGTACCTGCACCTAATCTTGTAAATAGCGCACTTAGTCCTGCTTGCAATACCATAAACAAACTAACTCCATTTTTCCGTGCAAGCTCTACTAACCTACTATGCATACCTGCATCTATATGAAAATGAATTGTTTCTCCCTGGTAACTCGTTTCCATTGGACGCTGATAATCTGTAGGTAACTCCAATTGATCTGGTAAACCTCTTAATTCTTTCTTCCAAAAATCTAATTGTGTTGAAATGAGACTCTCTTGTGTAGTTTCATCCCCTAACAATTGTTGTTGCCAAAGTGCATAATCTGCGTATTGAACCGGAAGTGTCTCCAGCTGTACTCTGTTCCCTTGACATCGTGCTTTATACGCCGCTGTAAGATCTCTCGTTAACGGTTGTAATGACCAGCCATCCCCTACAATATGGTGTAATAGAATAAGTAATACATGTTCGTTTTCACTCATTGTAAAAAGTTGCACACGAACTGCTGGTTCAACATCGAGGTTAAAGCTATATCTTACCGCCTCTGTAAGCACATTTTCTAATTCATCTTTACATGTTTTTGTTTTAATTATTTCTAGATTTAAATTTTCCATATCTAAAATTTTCTGATAAGAACTACCTAATACGTTAGGGAAAATTGTTCTAAGTGTTTCATGTTTCTCAACTACATCATAAATGGCACCTTGTAATGCTTCCTCGTTCAACTTTCCAGACAAACGAATAACTAACGGAATATTATAAGTAGGACTTGGCCCTTCTAAACAATTTAAGAACCATAATCTACGCTGCGCAAATGAAAGTGGAACTTCATTTGGTCTACTTACTTTCTTAATTGCTGGTCTTGCAGTTTTTGCTTGATCCAATTGTTTCGCTAATTCAGCAACAGTTGGCGATTCAAATAGTTTCCCAATTCCTAGTTCGACACTTAACGTTTCACGAATTCTTGCCATTAAACGAGATGCAAGAAGCGAATGTCCTCCCATTTCGAAGAAATTATCATCAATGCTAATGCGAGAAACACCAAGTACTTCTGCAAATAAATCACATAATATTTCTTCTTTCGGATTTCTAGCAACTCTCTCATTGTTCATTCCATTATAATCTGGAGCAGGTAATTTCTTTCTATCAACCTTTCCATTTGGCGTTAATGGTAATTCTTCTAGCAATACAAATGCTGCTGGCACCATATAATTCGCTAAACTTTCTGAAACATAAGAACGAATTTCTGCAAGATGAATCGTTTCCTTCTCTTCGGCAACGATATACGCAATGATTCGTTTATCATTTGGACGGTCTTCTCGTACCATAACCACTGCTTGCTTAATATTTTTATGTCGTTGTACTACCATTTCAATTTCAGCTAGTTCAATTCGGAAACCACGAATTTTAATTTGATGATCTGCGCGGCTCATGTACTCTAGAACGCCATCTTTGCGCCATTTTACTAGATCGCCTGTACGGTACATGCGTTGTCCTGGTTTTCCATAAGGATTTGCAACAAACCGTTCAGCCGTTAACTCTGGTTTTCCTAAATATCCATTTGCAAGCCCTTCCCCCGCAATATACAATTCACCAATTACTCCAGGTGGAACTGGTTGTAATCCTGCATCCAATATATACACTTCTGTATTCCAAATTGGCTTTCCGATAGGAGGTATACCACTTTCTCTTTCATCGATGTTCATGACAGTAGACCAAATCGTCGTTTCAGTTGGTCCATATAAGTTTGTAATAGTACAACCTAATTCTTTTAATGTATTTGCTAAATGGGTGGGAAGAGCTTCACCACCAATAAGCACATTTAGCCCTTGTAGCCTTTCTGGATATTCAGCTACTAACGCCTGCCAGAGCGTCGGGGTAGCTTGCATAATTGTCACTCTTTCTTCTAGTAACAGTGCCGTTAACGCCGAAGGTTCTTGAATTACCTCTTTTGGAGCAATTGTTATACTTGCACCACTAATAAGAGGTAAATAAATTTCTAGAGCAGAAATATCAAACGCAAACGTTGTAACTGCTAATAAATGATCGTTTTCATTTAGTGAAAATATATCGTCCATAGCCAATAAAAAATTACTTAAAGCTTTCATAGGAACAATTACACCTTTTGGATTGCCGGTTGAACCTGAAGTGTAAATTGTATAAGCTGGGTTTAAAAGTGATTCATCATTTCTAAATGGTAGATTCATATGAGAATATGCTTTTAACGCTTGTTCTGTTTCTTCACGATCTAATTCAATTTTTTTCATACCATTTTCTATAACTAATGTAGATGAATGTGTGATGATACACACTGGTTTTGCATCATTTACAATATAATTGATTCGCTCAGCTGGATATTCAGGATCTATCGGTAAATACGCTGCACCAGCCTTTAAAACTGCTAGCATACTAACTACCATTTCTGTTGATCTTGGTAATACTAAAGCTACAAACTGATTTGGTCGTATTCCTTTTTCTATTAAATAGTGCGCTAGTTTATTCGCTCGTTCATTTAGATCTTTATACGTAAGATCTACTCCGTTACAAGTAACCGCTATTTGATTTGGAGTCTTTTGTACTTGTTTTTCAAATAATAAAGGTACATTGATTAACTCTTCATCTTCCTTGGTTTCATTCCATTTCAATAGAACTTTATAATTTTCTTTAGGAAGAGTTATGTTTATTTTTCCAATCGGCTCGTCTTTCTGATAAGTATTTACTACTAATTCTAATAAATTCATAAATCTTTCTTTATGCAATGCTAGCTCCGCGCCATTATATACTTCTGGGTTCGCATCAAAATGAATCATTAACTCATTTTCATCGAAACGTTTATATACATTTATCGATAAATCATCGACAGGTCCTGCTGATAAATTATGTGTAATACCACGATTTCCAGCAAAATTAAGTCCATAATCAAAAGGCATCACATTCACTAACGGCCCAAATAATCTTTGGTTTTCACCTAGTAACTTTAAGTCTCTTCTTAATTCCTCATGACGGTATTTATGATGACGACGTATGTCTCGAATTTCTTTAGAAACTTGCTGTAATAATTCCGCAACAGTTATATTTGGAGTTACAGTGAGACGAAGTGGTACTAAATTCATTACCATACTCGGTGTATAAATAGATGCAGAACCGAGACGCCCCATCATCGGTAAGCCTAAAACAATATCGTTTGCACCTGTTAACTTATGCATATAAATACTTGTTACAGCGACAATAAATTCTGGCCAACTTGTTAGTGAAATATTGATATCTTCTAGTAAAGTTTTCGTGCTAGAACTGGATAAATAAGCTATTTCTCGTAAAAATCCATTTGATGTTCGCGGTGCTCGTTCTGCTAAGCTTACAACTTCCGGTTCATCTGCAAACTTTTCTAGCCAAAAAGCGCGGTCTTCCAGAAATTGTTTAGAATCACGATACTCAATGTCTTCTTGTACAATCTTTGAAAGAGAACCAAATGGCTTCTCATTTTTATTTTTTTCTCCTATAAGTAATGTATACTCTTTCGCTACCTTTTGGCTAAGAAGTGAAAATCCATAGCCATCCATCACAATGTGATGGATGCGCTGATACCAAAAGAAACGATTATTTTCAACTTGAATAAGTGCTTCAGTAAATAATGTATCTGTTTTCAAATCGACTGGCATAGATAAATCATTTTTCATCCATACTTTAGCAGCTTCTTCAGGATTTCCTTCTTTACGAACGTCAATAAAATGCATATGAAACTGTAATTCTTCAATAACTTGCCATGGACCAATTTCATCTTCTTCGAAACGAACATGAAGTGCCTCTGCTTCCATTACAACTTTACGTACTGCTAATTCAAAAATTTCTTGATTAATATTTCCGTTTATTTCTACATATTCCCCAGTATTATAAATCGGATTAAGCGGATCTAATTGTTGCGCAAACCACATACCAGACTGCGCAGATGATAACGAATGACGAACCTTTTGACTATTAGGCATTCTTTACTACCCCTTTATTATGTAGTCTATATTAAAGTACATGTTCTGTTTGCAGAGATAATAAGCGATACCAATCAACAACCGTTGGGTTCTCTGCTAAATCCGCAAAAGTAATCTCCTTTCCTTCGCGACGCCACTTCTCTACTAAACTCATAATTCTGACCGAATCAAGTCCTCTATTTAATAAATCTTCATCAGTCCCAACACTCTCTACTGTTTCACGAAGTAATTGTGCAACTAGTTCATGTACTTTTTGTAAAGTGATTTCATCATCATCTTTTAAACCTTGTAACTCTGTTAACAAACTGTTAGTTGATGTCGTTACTGCACATCTATTTGACGCATACTCCAACGCTTGTTTATGATGTTCTAGTGAAAAATCAGCAACTGCATCTGCTACAAAGAACGGCTGAATTCCATCCATAAATGCTTCACAAGCTGTTAAAAGGCAGCCAATATGCGCATAAATACCGCAAATAATGAGTTGATCTCTTCCTTGTTCATTTAAAATTTCTAATAGATTTGTCTTTTTAAATGCACTATATCTCCATTTTGTTAAGAATATATCATCTTCATCAGGAGTAAGTTCATCGACAATTTTCTTTTTATCTGGTCCAGCAGGAATACCGTCACCCCAGAAGTCTTGTAATAATCCTCGTTGTTCTAACGTTTGTCCACCTGGTTGTGCTGTATAAACAACTGGTATACCAAGATCATTACATTTTTCTCTTATCATTTTAATATTTGAAATAAGTTCTACTTTTGGTGATTCTTTATCGCTATATGCATCAAGAAAATATTCTTGCATGTCATGAATTAAAAGCACTGCACGTTTCGGATCTGGTGTCCAATTCACTTTATTTTTTGGTAATTCTGATTCAATTGGCATTTTGTATACTGAAATAGATGGGATAGCCATCTAATCACTTCCTTCCAAGTTTTATATTTTTATATTTTTTTATCGTTTTACCGTAACAAGTTTTTCCGCAATGACTTTACGTAATTCTTTTTTGCTTACCTTTCCAACACCTGTTTGCGGGAATGATTCAATAAATTCAATTCGATCTGGAATCTTATAAGCTGCTATACCGCGTTCTCTTAAGAACCTTTTTAATTCACTTACTTCCGGAGCTTGTCCGCGAGCTATTACAAATGCACAAGTACGCTCTCCTAAATAATCGTCAGGCATAGATACAATCGCTACATCATGTACTGCATCATGTGCTAATAGATGATTTTCAACTTCTTCCGCAGCGACTTTCTCACCACCACGATTAATTTGATCTTTATCTCTTCCTTCTACAATGATGTAACCTTGTTCATTTACTTTTACAAGATCTCCTGTGCGATAAAAGCCATCCTTTGTAAATGATCGTGCATTATGCCCTTCTGCTTTATAATAACCACGAATTGTATATGGACCCCGTGTTAATAAACTACCTACTTCACCAGGTTTTACATCGTTATCATATTCGTCAACAACTCGTACTTCATCAAGTGTAGACATTGGTCTACCTTGTGTATGAATTATAATTTCTTCCGGATCATCTAATCTTGTATAGTTCACTAATCCTTCTGCCATACCGAACACTTGCTGTAATGTACATCCAAATGTAGGACGTATACGTTTTGCAACTTCAGCACTAAATTTCGCACCACCTACTTGAATCACTTCTAGGCTTGATAAATCGTTATTACGTGAAGATGCAGCGTCAAGCCATATCATTGCTAATGGCGGTACGAGAGCAGTAATCGTAACTTTTTCTTTTTCGATAAGTGCAAATGCCTCATCCGGACTACCCCCAGTTGCCAGCACAACTTTTCCACCCGCATAAAAGGTTCCAAATGTTCCAGGAGAACTCATTGGGTAATTATGTGCTACTGGAAGAACTGCCATATAGACGCTCTCTGCACTTAAATTACAAATTTCAGCGCTAACACGTAAACTATAAATATAGTCATCATGCGTTCTAGGAATTAATTTAGAAAGTCCTGTTGTCCCTCCTGATAATTGGAGAAACGCAACATCACTTGGCTGAACTTCTGGCAATGGAACGGGATCTATATATAAAGCACTTATGTTCACAAACTCTTCTTCTTCTCCCACTACAATTACATGTTGTAAAGTTGGTACTTTCTCTTTCACTTCTCTTGCTAGTTTTCGATAATCAAAACCAAGAGCCTTATCTGAAATAACGTACGCACTTGCCTCACCAAACTCACAAAAATAACTAATTTCACTACTGCGATGTGAAGGTAATGCAAAAACAGGAAGTGCTCCAATTCGAAATAGCGCAAAACACATTTCAAAAAACTCGATAACGTTAGGTAGTTGGATTACAACTCGATCTTCTGGCTTTATTCCTAAATTCAGTAAACCTGACGCTAAGCGATCTACTTTTTTATCAAGCTCACTATATGTTATATACGTATTACCACTTACAACCGCAATTTGATCTCCATATTTTTCAGCACGCTCTCTTAACACTCCGCCAAATGTTTCCCCAAGCCAACACCCTTCCTCTCGATAGCGATCGGCAAATTCTTTTGGCCATTTTGTATAACCTGTTAACATTCTTTCTGCCCCCTACTTTTCATTAAGTGAACTATCATTTAACCCTAAAGCTTTCAACATTGTTTGAAACTTAGCTGATGTTTCTGCTAATTCATCTTCTGGTTTTGACTCAGCAACAACTCCAGCACCTGCATATAAACGGAGTGTATTTTCTTGTACTTCAGCACAACGAATTGTAACAATCCATTCACCGTCTCCATTTAAATCGCTCCACCCTAACATTCCTGTAAAGAACTCACGGTCAAATGGCTCAATTTGTTGAATAGCTTCTCTCGCTTCTTCCATCGGCGTTCCGCAAACTGCTGGCGTAGGATGAAGAGCAATTGCTAATTCTAAAGAACTAGTATTTGGATTCTTTAGTTCACCTTTCACTTCAGTAGACAAATGCCACATCGCTTCACTATGAATAACAGATGGTTTTTCCGGAACATGTAATGTATGACAGTATGGGCGAAGCGCAGCAGCAACTGCTTCCACTACTACCGCATGTTCATGCAAATCTTTTGGAGAAGAAAGTAATTCCTCCGCTCTTCTTTTATCTTCTACTGGATCATCACTACGTGGTCTTGAACCAGCTAACGGATTAGAAATCACTTGCATACCATGACGTGAAACGAGTAATTCAGGACTAGCTCCAATTAACGTCTTACTATTCTCGTTTTCATCTTTCGGTAAATTCACCGCAAATGTATAACCGTGCTTATTATGCTCTGCTAATTCTCGAAGCAGTTTTTGCTTATCAATTTTTTCGGAAGATTTAACATCTAACGATCTAGATAGAACGATTTTCTTTAAATCTCCGTCCTTTATTTTTTCAATTCCTTGCTTCACACCATTCATATACACTTCATGATCTGGTACAGGCGTCATTTCGAATGTTAAGTTCCTATTTATTTCAAGATGATTTGTTGTATCCAATTGTAAACGCTCAGAAATTCTGCTATATTCTGGTACGATAAGTTGGACTTCTTTTCTACGATCAAATGGCAAAGCACCCACAACGATAGGATTCGGATTTCCGGCTTGTTTTGCATTACGTAATACTGCTTGCACAAGCTCTGGGAAGCTTTCAATTTCATGATGCTTTACTGTAGTAAATTCTCCTTCTGCTAATATCGTTCGGGTTGGTGAAGCGAAAAAGAATGAAGATTCAGTCTTATAATCTTCTAGTAATTTTTCTGACAGTTCCTTTACAACCGTAAATTCATTCATAGTATAGTAGCCCCCTAAATTTTTTATTAAACTCCTAATGTAGCTCCGCCATCGACACATAAATTGTGCATTGTAATATGACTCGCTTTACCTGAAGCTAAAAACAATACCGCTTCAGCAATTTCTGAAGGCTGTGCAATTTTTTGTAACGGTATACCGAGTCTATATGTATTTTGAGAACCAGCGATTATATTTTTGGCTCCATTCTCATCAGCCCATAATAACCTTTGCATTTCAGTTTCAGTAGAACCAGGAGAAACTAAGTTACAGCGAATGTTGTACGCTGCAAGTTCTAATCCTAAACACTTCATAAACATCGTCGTTGCAGCTTTTGATGCAGCATATGCAGCCATCTCCACTCTCGGCGTATTTGCTGCATTTGAACCAACTGTAACAATTGCCCCTGACTTTCTTTGCATCATATGTTTACTTACTGCTCGAGACATATAGAAAACTCCTGTAGAATTTACAGAAAATGTTTTATTCCAATCTTCATCACTTAACGAGTGAATCGCTCCCATACGTAAAACCCCTGCAACATTTACTAATATATCTATTGGTGCTATATCATTTTCAATACGTTTTACTGTATCTTCAACAGCGTTACTATCACTCACATCTAAATGAAATATTTTCATACGTGTTTCATTTTGATTCAAGAGTACGTTTAACCCCTCTCCATTTTGATCAACCGCAATTACTGTAGCTCCTCTTTCTAAAAACATTTTGGCAACAACACTACCTATGCCTTGAGCTGCACCTGTTACTAAAACAGTTTTCCCATCAAATTCCCCTAAGTTCATTTCCTCTATCCTTTCATTTGAAAATTAATCTAATTAAACAAATAATGATAATGATTATCATTATCGATATAAAAAATAATACACTTACTAAACTAATTGGTCAAGTGTACTTTTCATTAAAATATTATTCATTGATAATGTTTTTCATTTAATATTCTTACAACGAAATGATAATCTTTCTCAATAAACTTGTCAACCTATTTTCATTTTTCAGATAAAACATTTTAGTACTTCTCAATACAATTACATCTAAAAGCATTAATAATTACTTACATAAAAAATTCAATTCATACTCCTCTTTGTAAAAATTGAAGAAGATAAACTGGAAAGACCTTCATTTACAAAGCTTTGACAAAAAATCGATTATATATTTTCTCAACATTTTTCTGAAAATACCAAGAAATTACTTCTTACAATTACGGATGTATGTTGTGTTTATAATTTAAGATTTAATATATATTTCGGATATAATGTATCACTTTTTAATATTCCAATATAATCCAAAAGAAATACCACTCCCTTCTTTTGTCTCAAAAAATTCCAAAGATTATATAAGCTCGTTAAAATAATTACGAAAAAGCACCCTGTTTAACAGGATGCTTTTTCATAAATATAGTGTGATAGACGCTTTATATACTTATGCTACGCTGCGATACTCTTCTTCTTGTTCTTTTTTCTGCTTTGGTGCTTGAATTAACATTGCGATAATAAATGACACGACACATAATACGCCAATCACCATGAAGGTTGGTTTGAATCCACCTAGCAGTACACCGATAAAGGAACCTGCAAGTGCTCCAAATCCAAATCCTTGATACACAATTCCGTAATTCTTACTATGGTTTTTCATACCGAAGAAATCACCAACAATAGCTGGGAAAATAGTAATATTTCCACCAAAGCAAAATGCTACACTTGCTACACATACGAAGTAAATACCATAATTTAAATCTACGAAACTTAGAACTAATACTGAACTTGCCATAACAACAAAAGTACCAGTAACGATTTTTAAACGACCAATTTTATCTGATAACGGTCCTAGAATAATACGACCTAACGTGTTGAATATTGCAACCATTGCTACCGCATTAGATGCTGTCGCTGCGCTAAGCCCTACAAGTTGAACACCAATGTCTTTTACCATACCAATTAAGTATAAGCCACTCATGCATGATGTAAATAACATAATAAATAATAAGTATACTTGTTTTGTACCTAACATTTCTTTCGTTGTGTATTCATGAGTTTTTGTTTCCTGAACTGCACCTTGATCAGCAGCTTGATGGATTAAACAAGCTCCAAGGACAATCATAGCAGTAACAATTAACCCCCAATATATAAATGCTTGTGATACACCAACTGATTCAATTAACTGCGCGTTAACGTATTTAAAGATTAAGCTACCTGAACCATATGCAGAGACAGAAATCCCAGCAATTAAACCTTTACGCTCTGGAAACCATTTTATTAAATTTGATAATGAAGTGATATATGCTGTACCATCTGCATATCCTACAACAACTCCCGCTAGGGCATAAAGCAATATTAATGAGGAAGCTTGTGAACTAAGTATTAATCCAAGTCCTAATGCTAGTCCAGCTGTCATAATAAGTTTACGAAGTCCCCATTTTTCTTGCAATTTACTGGCAAATAAAGTTGAAAATGCTAAAGAAAGACTAGTAATTGAGAAAGTTATCGCAACTGCGTTAAGACTCCAACCGTATTTACTAACTAAAGGCTGATTGAATAAACTCCATGTATATATCGTCCCAAGCCCCATTTGTACTATGACTGTACCAAGGACAACAAGCCATGGATTAACAGCTGATTTTTTCATACTTTTCCGCCTCCTCTTTCTATTTCAATGCGTTTCGCTAAGTCTTGTTTTTTTATGTTCATTTTGGTCACCTCTTTTGATTTAACACCTTCATTGTATAAGATGTTTTTGCTTATGTAAGCACTTACAAGACAGAGCGTCAAAAACATGGAATCAGTTACAGAAAACGAAGGACGAAATACAAAAAACCACTTATTAAATACGTAACAGTTATTTATATTGTTTTGTATAGGATCGATTTACATTTGTTTTTGAATCCTTTTTAAAAAGTGAAACAATAAAACCGTCTCTTTCATATTTATTAAAGAGACGGTTTTATTAGGTCAATTCATAAGTCTGATTTTCTTTATACGTTTATAATTGTTTCTTCAAATGTAACAATTGGTTCTACAAATTCCATCATAATGAAAGCATTTTTAATATGTCTTGTTAAAACTTCTTTTAATTCTGTACACATAGACTACAAATATTTTTTTGATAAATAAAACTAAATATTCACTAATATACCTATACGTGGTTTAATATATATAATAAAAAATATTTCTGTCTTTAATGAGGAGGTACTATGAAAGCAAACGTAGGGGATACTATACTTTTTCAACGAAATAATTTAAAGATTACAGGATCTGTACTAAAACTTTATACTGAATCGGTCTTAGTTGAAATTACAGATGTAAGCGGTGGTACTTTTGAATTTGATCGAACAATTGTAAATCATAAAAACTATAAAATATTAAATACGAATACATAAAACAACACAAAATAGCCGCTGCTCCCCAGCAGCGGCTATTTTATATGAAAATACTTCATTAGTTTATATATCCTAAAACACTTACAATCTTACTCGCTTTTA
This sequence comes from Bacillus sp. TE9106W, assembly GCF_054062215.1. NCBI lineage: Bacteria > Bacillati > Bacillota > Bacilli > Caryophanales > Bacillaceae > Bacillus > Bacillus sp. TE9106W. Next base: position 100,320 of record NZ_JBSSFA010000010.1, on the reverse strand, counting down.
AATTGTTAATGTGATAATAAATTTCTAAACCTCTTCTCTCAGCTCGTAACACTTTACCCTTCATTTTTGATAAATGTTGCGAAACAGTCGATTGTGGAATATTTAGTAATTCTGTTAGTTGTGTTACGTTACAAGTCTTTCTCGTGCTTAATTCATTTACGATTTGTAATCGAATTGGGTGCGCCATAATTTTTAAAATATCTACATCTTCTTCTGAAACTAAACTTTTTCTCATTTCACTCGTATATGTTGTCATAAGACATTCCCCTTTTATATGAATTCCTTTTATTTAGATCTATTTCCAAAATATTTAAAACTCCGATGTGAAACCTTTATATAAAAATAATAGAATTTTAAATTTTTAAAAACAGAACAAAATTCAATTCACTTTATTTATTTGGTACATATACATAATACAATGTTAATATGTGCTCTATGTGAAGTTAGCATAAATTTGCAATGAAGATTTTTCAAACAATTCACATCTAACTATATACCTCTTCATAACACTATCAGTGATTTTAACATATTTTAGGCGTTTGTATATACTATCTACAAAATAAATGTTGTTTAGGACGAATTCAAATGCCTACAATGTTACAAGAAGAAGTTGAAGAATCGTGCAAAACGTATGTCAGTCGTATCATATTAATCAGTGGATCAGCCTTATTTTTAGTAGGTGGTGTTATATTAGCAATTTCGGCTTTTAAAGCTGTTAATTGTTTGGAAAATACGCTGCCTTCTACAGATAACTCATAAGGGAGTTATCTAATTGTAAATAACAAATAAATGCCTCCTCTATAAAGAGGTGGCATTTATTTTATTATAATAAGTTCTATACTAGAAAATCATAAACAATACTTTGAGCATGATTCTTTTCCCCTATCTACACATCCACAATTTACTGCCCAAACACAACTTTCATTCTCCGCTTAGCATGTACTAAAAAGGAGGTACGCGCTTCATATGTCAAACTATTATTACGATCGTTCACATAAGTACTATGGGAATAATAGTAAAATTTTCGCGTATACATAGGCTTTATTTACAATAAGGTAGATTTTATTTTACATAAATATCATTGTACTAATCTAAAATTTCTGTATTTACATTTTTTCTTTTTATCTTATAATTTTAACCAATAAGGAGATTGATAATATGGGAGTTTGTGTAGACTTATTTAAAGAGTATGAAGATAAAGAGAAAGTCGTTTATCGTTTTTCCCTTGTGAAGATGAAGAAGCAGCAGGAAAAATTCAATTTAATAAACTAGAAAAAAGATCTGTAGAATTAGAACCAGCTAAAGGTGAAGGGGCAAATTATTATTTTCTTAGAGCAGTTGGCGCTATCCAAAAACATGTAAGGAATTCACCTGATTCAGTTGAATTCCCTGAATTCTTATTTTCACAATCGTAAAAATAAAAACAAGCTCTCGGTATTGAGAGCTTGTTTTTATTTTATTACTAGTATACGTACAATTTACTTTCCGCCAATTTTGGTTGAAGAACTAAAGTCTCATCGTAAGTTTATAGAATACGAAAAAGAAAACGCTACTGATAATACACCGACTTCAACCTACCCCTTCCTTCCACGTTCGATTCTCGTAGCACCCAATATGCAACATTCTGTAATTGAAAAACTCGGCGAAGTATTCGAAAAATGTGACCGCCAGTGTGACTCAGGCCTAAAATATTGTTAAAAACGCTGGATAAATTAGAAAGATTAAAGGTGTTACTTTACCACAAACCGCGTCTGACTACATCCATCCTTCTGTTTCGTTACTTCTAAAACAGCTGGCATTGCGTTTTTCAGCTCTTGAACGTGTGAAATGACACCGATAAATCGGCCTGATTTTTGTAAGTCAATTAAGGCGTCTACTGCTTTTGTTAATGACTCCTCATCTAATGAACCAAATCCTTCATCGATAAACATCGTTTCGATGGATATACCACCTTCATATGCTTGAATGACGTCTGCCATTCCGAGCGCTAAGCAAAGCGATGCATTAAATTTCTCGCCGCCAGATAATGTTTTTACATCGCGTGTTTGGCCTGTGTATGCGTCGTATACATCTAGACCTAATCCACTTTGACGATTTCTTTTTTCAACTCGTTCACTTCGTTTTAAATAAAATTGTCCATTTGATAATTTACGTAATCGTTCGTTTGCAATTTGAACAATTTGTTCTAAATACTCAATTAGGATGTAACGTTCAAATGATATACGGCTTTCGTTATCACCTTTCATTACTTCATATAAGTCAACAAGTTCTTGGAAAGCTTTTTCTTCCTCATGAATTTGCTCATCAATACGTCTAATATTTTCATGTAAATCAGAAATGTATGTTACCGTATTTTGCGCACGTTGACGTTTTTCTTTTATGATATCAAGGTTAATTTCTAGTTCTTTTATGTGTTCACCTAACGCTGTAATATCCATATACTCTTTATCTTTTAATTCAGCATGTAACTCTTCAATTTGTTTCGCAAGTACTTCAAGAGATGAATAATAGCTTTGTATTTCTTTTTGTATCATTTCCATTTCAGCATCACTTAATTTAGCTTCTTTATACGTAGGTTGATCTGTAAATCCGCTCTGCTCAAGCTCTTTCATAAAGCGCGTGAAAGTCTCTTCTTTCTTCAATTTTGCACTTTCAAATTGATTAGTAGCACCTTCCTGTTCTGCTTGAATACGTATATTTTCGTTTTGCCAATGTTGATACGCTTCCTGCACTTTCTTCCATTCGTCCTCCATTAATCTGAGTTCATGCATAGCTTGGTCAAATTGAACTTTCCACTCTTGCACTGTTTGTAAGTTTTCAGGAATGTTTTTCTTATCATGTTCATATGACGTACGAAGCTGCATACAATCCATTTCTATACGGTGCTGCTCTGTTTCTACCTCACGTTTTTGTTTCTGCAGTGCATCTACTTTTTCTTCTACGCTTTTTATTTTCACAGCTGTTTGCTTACGCGTTTCTTCACTAGCTTTTAACGTATTCACTTCAGTTGCTAATTGTTTTCCTTTTTGAACAAGCGCACTATATGTTTCAACTAATTCTTCCGATTGATAGCCTCGCTTCTTAACCTCTTCTATTACCTGTTCATATTGAAGATGATAGAAATTCCACTTCTCCTCTACTTGTACATGTAGTTTTTCAGCAATATTCTTCTTATCTCTTAAATCATTTAACTCGTTTTCATCGATCGCACCACTTTGCTCCGTAGCTTTTTTCGGATGGGTTGTACTACCACATACTGGACAAGATTCGCCATCATGTAGATGAAGAGCCAATATACCAGCTTGTTCACTTAACCAGCGGCGTTCCATATTTTCATATGCATTAACTGCCAATTGCATCTTACTATATGCTGCTTCTTTTTCTTGCTCGAATTTTTGTTTTTCTTGCCATACATCATATGCTTGTTTTAAAACTTTTGCATCTTCTCGCATATTCGTTAGTTCTTCTACTTTATCTACATATTGTTCAAGCGCTTGCTCTAATTGCTGTAATTCACCAGACATTAGCTGTTTTTGATTTGTATGCTCTTCTAATTGTCGATCTAAGTTTTGCATACTTTCTTTTAATTTTCCTATTTGCATTTCTGCATTTTGTAAATTCAACTGTTTCTCAGCTAATGATGCAATAATCGGTTGTAACTCTTCTAATCTTTGAACAAGTTTTTTGGCATTTTCTCTCTCAGGTTCTTTATTTTTTACTACTTCATATTTCTTCTGAGCAAGTTCAAAATTATTCATTATATTTTCTTTTTTGGCGATAATTTGTTTTAACAAACTTTCAGCTTTCTGCTCATTTTGCATCGCTTCTTCGTGCCATTGTTCAAATGGTAATAAGCGCTTCGCTTGTTCCGCACGCTTAAAAGATGTTTCTTTCATTTCAATAACTGTACGATTTTCTTGTAAAGTATTATATTTCTCATTCTTTTGTTGTAAATCTATAAATTTCTCATTTACAGACTTTGCTGCGTGAAAACGTGTTTCAGCATCTTTTAATTGCTTCGTTTGAACATCTTGTTCTACTTGTAATTGCTCAACTTCTGCCTTATACACAGCTATTTCTTGTTCTAATGCTTCTACTACTTGATGCGTATTTACATGCTCTTGTTCCACTAATGTCTCTAATAATGCGCCATCTCGGATCGGTAATTTAAAAACATTACGGAAGTATAACTCTCGCTCTTTCTGCTTTTCTTGTAAGACGTCTTTCCATTGTTTTCGTTTTTGATCAAGTAACTCACGCATTAACTTATAACGATCTGTTTTAAAAATACGACGTAAAATCTCTTCTTTATTTTCTGTCTCAGATGTTAATAGTTTTCGGAATTCCCCTTGGGGTAACATAACAATTTGGCTAAATTGATGTTTACTTAAACCAATTAAATCTTCTACTTTTTTATTTACATCCGTTACATGAAAACGATCAACAGCTGGAACCTTCTCTTCATCAATTACTTCATATAATTCTACCGCATGTCCCGTAATCGTCTTATTCCCTTGTTTTTTATGTCCAAGTTGTCGTTTTATTTCATAACGTTTCCCTTTTAACTGAAAGGTTAGTTCTACGCTTGTATACACATTATCATCAGCAAATTGACTGCGGAGCATGCTCGTATCACTTCGTTCTTCTCCGCTTGCCTCACCATATAACACATAACAAATCGCATCAAAAATCGTTGTCTTTCCAGCGCCCGTGTTCCCAGAAATGGCGAAAATACGATGCTCTCCCAGATCGTCAAAATCAATTACTTCTTTCTGTTTATATGGGCCAAATGCCGTCATAATAAGCTGGATCGGTCTCATCCTCGTTCACCTTCCCGTTCTTGCACTGTTTGTAATACTTCTACAAATAGACGTTCTTTCTCTTCTGATAAATCTAAGCCTTTCATTTCTTTATAAAAAGCTTTTAATAGTGATAAATCATCCGTTTTATGTCTTGAAACAGTTGCTTCATTTGACTCTGTGAACTCTCGTCTTTGAATGGATCTTTCAACATGCATTGCATTTGGATATACAGAGCGTATTTTTTCCATTGGCTGCAAGACAGGATTTTCATCTAATAATTTTACAAACACGTAATCTTCACTTACTGGATGTTGTAATAATTCATCTATTTTCGCTTCTACTGTTCGCATTTTACGACGTGGTGTAAGTAACCTTTTTTCAATTGTTGCTTCACCTTGCTCGTTCAATTCCACAATATAATATCCTTTTTTATGTTTTTCTTCAGAAATAGAATAGGCAAGTGGCGAACCTGAATATCGAATTGTCTCATTACGTACGAAATGCGCTTGATGTAAATGTCCAAGCGCTGTGTAATGAAACTTATCAAAATAATGACTATTTACGTATTCAGCACCACCAATTGAAAGCGGTCGTTCAGCATCACTTGTATTCTCTTCCGCTTCTCCAGCAGAAGTTACAAATGCATGACCAACAAATACATGTCTAGCTTCTTTATCCATCGTTTCAGAAAGCTCATTCATAAAAATACGCATCGCATCATCATGAGAACGTACGTCTTCGTTTTTCAATACATGTCTAACTATACTTGGATCCGCATATGGAACAAGATGGAAGTGAACCTCGCCATGTTCATCATTTAATATAATTGGTTCATAGGGAAATTGAAATTGCCCCACAATAAATAATCCTTGTTTCTTCATTAAACTACTTCCAAAATGAATACGATCTGGACTATCATGGTTACCAGCAACTGCAATAACTGGTGTTTGTAAATCAATCACTATTTTTTGCAGCACATCATTTAATAAATCTACTGCTTCCGTAGGTGGAATTGCTCGGTCATATAAATCCCCTGCAATAATTACGGCATCTGGTTTTTCTTCTTCAACTGCTTGTACAAACTGATCTAATACAATCTTTTGATCTTCAGTCATATACACGCCATGAACAAGCTTTCCTAAATGCCAATCCGCTGTATGAAATAACTTCATGGTTTCCTGCTCCTTTTAATTTACTGAATTTAGTGATACAAGTTGATAGTTTATTGTAGTTTTTCCGTTCTCCCATTCTAACTTTTGTATCATTGCACTACCGATTCTTTCTTCATTTGATTTATATAAAGGTAATATTTCTTGAACTGTAAATAAGTGATAACCATCCAATTTTAATTGAAATATGTTTTCTTCTATATGTAATCTTACTTCTTTTTCATTTGAAATAATTTTTGTGTGCATCTCAAATTTCATGATAGATACAACCCCTTTTTCTAATCTCTACATTATTAATAGTATATTGGCTATGCAAGATTGACAAGTAAATACACGGTAAAGTACATACTTTTCTATTGCCATATGTTTTTTATTTTTATCTACAATACGGTATGTGAAATTTTATTCGTTCCAAAAATAAAAATGTCTCATGTGACATCTTTATTTTTGGATAAAGTCTTTCATTACATAATATAAAACTGTAATGAAAACAATCGCTACAAAAAATGAAAATACTGCGACAATGTAGCCATCCTTATTTAATAGAATGCAAAAAGAAATAGATATGATAAAAATCGGAAATACAAGTCGTACTTTATCCTTCACTTCCTCTGTCGTATCTGTATGATGAAAATACTGCGTTATCCCTATCATTAAAGAAGACAAAATAATCACCGACAATAGTAAAGGTCCTGGCATTCCGATTTCTCCTTTCTCTATTTCTAATGAAAAGCAATTTTTCTTTCATTATAATCACTTGAAATACTCTTTTCGAAGTGATTATGTACAATTTACACATATATAATAGCGTGTTTCGCATGATAACTTCAAATAATTACAATTACAGTAATGTTGTAATATTCATTTTAAACCTCCAAAATCCTGCAAATATAACTCGTCAAAATATGCAATGACCAAATTAACACGTACCGCCAACTTTAGACAAAATTTATAAAGGACATTTCAGTACGTATCAAGAATTAAGAATAAGAAGATATATAAGGGAGGATGAATTATGACTGAACACGTTTTATTTTCTGTTAGTGAAAACGGCGTTGCATCAATTACTTTAAACCGCCCAAAAGCACTTAATTCTTTATCTTATGACATGTTGCAACCAATTGGGCAAAAACTAAAAGAGTGGGAAAATGATGAGCAAATTGCGCTAATCGTATTAAAAGGAGCTGGCACAAAAGGTTTTTGTGCAGGCGGTGACATTAAAACTCTTTATGAAGCACGTTCAAATGAAATTGCATTACAGCATGCGGAACGTTTTTTTGAAGAAGAGTATGAAATTGATACATATATTTATCAATACAAAAAACCGATTATCGCTTGTTTAGATGGAATTGTAATGGGTGGTGGTGTCGGTCTTACAAATGGTGCGAAATACCGAATTGTAACCGAGCGTACAAAATGGGCAATGCCAGAGATGAATATCGGCTTCTTCCCAGACGTCGGTGCTGCTTATTTCTTAAATAAGGCTCCAGGGTTCGCTGGCAGATATGTTGCATTAACAGCATCTATTTTAAAAGCTTCTGACGTATTATTTATAAACGCTGCTGATTACTTTATGACATCTGATTCATTACCCAAGTTCCTTACTGAACTGGAAAGTGTAAATTGGCATAAAGAAGACGATGTACATACTCATTTAAAAGAAGTCATCCGTACATTTGCAACTACTTCAAATTTAGAAAGCGAGCTTGCTCCATTATTAGAAGAAATCAATGCACATTTTGCTTTCGATACAATTGAAAAAATTATTCATTCATTAGAGAAAGATCAAAGTTCCTTTGCTTTAAAAACGAAAGAAACACTATTATCAAAATCCCCTATTTCATTAAAAGTAACATTAAAACAGTTTATTGATGGACATGATAAGTCCGTTGAAGAATGTTTCGCTACTGACCTTGTACTTGCTAAAAATTTCATGAGACATGAAGATTTCTTTGAAGGAGTACGATCCGTTGTCGTTGATAAAGATCAAAATCCGAATTATAAATATAAGCAGTTAAGTGATGTTTCAGAAGAAGATGTAAATCGGTTCTTTAACTTACTTAACGCATAAAGTGAAACGTTAATAAGTGGGGTTCATACAGGAAAAATCAAGGCTATAGAGTCGTATAATTACACGACTCTATAGCCTCTTTGTCATTTAATGATTTTTAATAAAATTTAATTTTATTAAATCAAAATATGTGCTACACTATTTTTAATCAAATATTCTAAAAATAAAAAAGGAGGAGCGACTATGATTGAAAATTATTTTCTTTTCATCATTATGTCTATTTGTCTTATCATTTTACCCGGCCCTGATACTGCAATGGCTACGAAAAACACATTAGTTGCTGGTAAAGTGGGCGGGGTGAAAACAGTGTTCGGTACATGTATTGCACTATTGATCCATACTTTAGCAGCAGTAATCGGCCTTTCTGCACTTATTGTAAAGTCAGCTCTTTTATTTTCTATTTTCAAGTACGTTGGAGCTCTATATTTAATTTATATTGGTATTAAAGCCCTTTTAGCAGTAAGAAATAAAGAAGACGTCGATACGAACGATATTTCTTTGCATAATGAAGACGAACACACTTCTTGCTTTCGTCAAGGGTTTCTTACGAATTTATTAAACCCTAAAGTTGCAGTCTTCTTTTTAACATTTTTACCGCAATTTTTAAATCCAAATCATAATACGTTTATCCAACTTCTCATAATGGGCCTTACTTACCTCATTTTAACAGTTATATGGTTCGCTTTTTATATATTTTTAATTGATAAAATTAGTGCTTTTATGAAAAAACCGAAGACGCAACGTTATATTCAAGGGTTAACAGGAATTATCTTAATTGGTTTTGGTATTAAACTAGCTTTTGAAAAAAGCAATTAACAAGAAGAAAACCACCACAATTAATAGTGGTGGTTTTCATTTAATAATTGATTTGGCTGTCTACTTTATATTAAAACCAGCGCTCAGTTACAACTTTTTTACGTGTATAAAATTGAACGCCATCTGTACCATTTGTACCTAAATCACCAAAGAATGACGCTTTATTTCCTGCAAATGCGAAGAATGCCATTGGTGCTGGAACGTTTACGTTTACACCGATCATACCCGCATCGATGTTATCACGGAACGTTTGTGCATGTTTACCGTTTGACGTATAAATAACTGCACCATTTGCAAATTTAGATTGATTTGTTAGTTTAATACCTTCTTCTAAATCTTTAACACGTACAATGCTTAATACTGGAGCAAAAATCTCATCTTGCCAAATTTTCATTTCTTGATTCACACCATCAAAGATTGTCGCACCTACAAAGTAACCTTCTCCAACTTCTTCCTTAATTTTACGGCCATCTACTAATAAAGTAGCCCCATCTGCTACACCGCTATTAATATAGCCTAATACACGCTCTTTATGAGATTCACGAATTAATGGTCCAACATAATTATCTTCGTGGAAACCGTCACCTACTTTTAACTTCTTCGTCTCTGCTACTAGTACGTCAATGAATTCATCAGCAATTTCATCAACTACCGCTACTACTGAACATGCCATGCAGCGTTCTCCGCTACTTGCAAATGCGGATCCAATTACACCTTGCACTGTTTTCTCAAGATTGCAATCTGGCATTACAATCGCGTGGTTTTTCGCACCAGCTAACGCTTGTACACGTTTTCCATGTTTCGTACCTGTTTCGTATACGTAACGAGCTACCGGCTCAGATCCAACGAACGAAACAGCTTGAATATCTTTATTTTCTAAAATGCTATTTACAACATCTTTTCCGCCTTGTACTAAATTTAGTACGCCTTTTGGAAAACCAGCTTCATAGAATAACTCTACAAGTCTTTCAGCCAAAAGCGGCGTTCTTTCAGATGTTTTTAATACGAATGTATTACCACAAGCAATTGCAAGTGGGAACATCCATAATGGAATCATCATTGGGAAGTTAAAAGGTGTAATACCAGCAACAACCCCGATTGGATAGCGCCAAATTGATCCATCAATTCCGCTCGCAATATTCGGAAGTGCTTGTCCCATCATTAAATTTGGCGTAGATGTTGCTAGTTCTACTGCTTCAATACCACGCTGTACTTCACCAGTTGCATCCGTTAATGTTTTACCATTTTCTAGCGTAATAATTTTTGCCAGTTCTTCTTTGTTTTCTTGTAAAAGCTGTAAATATTTATACAATTGTCTTGAACGATTCGGAACTGGTACTTTAGACCATGTTCCATATGCTGCTTTTGCTGCTTCAACAGCTTTTTCAACATCTTCTTTCGGAGATAGCGGAACGTAAGCGATAATTTTTCCAGTCGCCGGATTTGGAACTGCTTCTACTTCTGTACCAGTAGATTCTACCCACTCACCATTAATATGATTTTTTACTCGTTTAATTTCAGTTGTAATCATTATATTCTCTCCTTTTTTATGATGTTTATAAGTCTATTATTTTTGATTAGAAATTAATTGTTCACTAACTTTTTTATATAAAGCAGCCATATCATTTTCACCATAACCTGCTTCACTTGCTTCTTCATATACGTTTAATAGCATTTCGCTTACCGGTAAGTGAAGTTCGCTTTCTTTCGCTAAATCAACTGCAAATCCCAAATCTTTCTTTAATAAATTTACAGTAAAGCCTGGCTCGTAGTTTTCTGATGCAATGAAACTTTTATAATTGCGCTCATAAATTCTACTTTGACCATAACTTACATTTAAAATATCAAACATTTTATCTAAATCCATATTGTTCTTTTTCGCTAACGTTAAAGCTTCACTCACACCAGCTGTATAAAAACCAATTAATAGGTTATTAATTAATTTAACTGTTGTACCACTATCAATTTGCTCACTAACATGGAAAATATTAGCACCTAGTACGTCCATGATAGATTCTGTTTTTTCATATACTTCTTTTGATCCACCAACCATAAACGTTAATGTACGATTTTCAGCTCCAATTACCCCACCACTAACAGGTGCCGCTAAGAAGTCTACTTTCTTTTCCTTTGCAGCTTCCTCTAACTGTTTGTTTAACTGTGGAGATACAGTACTTGTATCTATTAAAACTACATTCGAGTGACTATTTTCAAATAATCCTTCTTGTCCAAAATATACTGCTTCAACAGCACGAGGTGAAGGTAAACTTGTAAAAATCACATCGCATGTTTCTGCTAGTTTTGAGATTGATAAGCCAATTATTCCTCCTTCTTTTTCAAAGGAAGCTTCAGCGTCTTTATTTAAATCCACACCATATACTGTGTAATTTGATTTAACTAAATTTTTAGACATCGGAAGACCCATGTTACCTAAACCGATAAAACCAATCTTTTTCATATCGCTTTCCCCCTATTTACACAATATACTTTCCGCGATTTATAATAGCTTTCGCAATTTCTCTCTTTTTTGTAAATACGTTCGTGTATAAAGGTACTAATAATTGACGAATTTCAGCTAAAATTACGTGCCTATCTTGTTCTTCTGTAACAGCCGCTGAAAGTATAGAAATCGCCGCTTCTTCTACTTTACGATAGCCTTCTTCACAAATAACGTCAGTTATCATTTGTTTCGTACGTTCTTTCCCTTCACCATTTTTACTAATTGCTTTACTCGTACGTAAAAATGCTGATTCCATGACGTACACATCCGTTAACATATTAGATAATACACGTGAATATTCTTGCTCTTGATCAATTTTTAACCCTGGAGTTTTAGAGAGCGTTTTCAAAGATTGTTTCAACAATTTTTTCGCTAATAAAATGTAACGATGATTTCGTTCGACATTTGCTACATCAATCTCTACTTCAGTATCTTCAATTTGTTCCATTTGCTTCATTAACATTTTGGCAACTGTTAATCTATTAATTTCATTCGTTCCTTCAAAAATACGACTAATTCTAGCATCACGATATAATCGTTCTACCTCGTATTCTTGCATATAACCGTAACCACCATGAATTTGTACAGCTTCATCTACGATATGACCAAGTGTTTCAGAAGCATTTACTTTATTCAGTGCACATTCAATAGCAAATTGAGACATTTTCTTCATAAGATCCTCATCACTCTCATGAATTGCTTCATCAATTACACCTGCTGTACGATAAGCTGCACTTTCTGCTCCATATGTAGCAATGATCATATTTGCAATTTTCTCTTGAATCATCGTAAAATCTACTAATTCCGTTTGGAACTGTTTTCGCTCTTTTCCATATTGAACCGACAATCCAATTGCTTGTTTTGCAGTTCCAATATTTCCAAAAGCAAGCTTTAGTCTAGCGAAGTTAAGAATATTAAGAGCTACGTGATGCCCTTTCCCAACTTCCCCTAAAACATTTTCAGCAGGTATAACAACATCTTCTAAAATAAGCGTAGCCGTTGAAGAACCTTTAATCCCCATTTTCTTTTCTTCTTGTCCAATGGATACACCTTCACATGTTCTTTCGACAATAAACGCTGTCATTCCTTTATTTGTCTTCGCAAAAACAACGTATACATCTGCCATATGAGCATTTGTAATCCACTGCTTCTCACCATTTAACTTCCAAGCAGTACCATCTTCATTCAATACTGCGCTCGTTTTTGCGCTTAATGCATCAGAACCGGCATTTGGCTCAGTTAAAGCATAAGCTCCAATCCATTCTCCAGACGCAATTTTCGGCAAATATTTTTCTTTTTGTTCTTTCGTTCCGTAATATATGTAAGGCAATGTACCTACACCAGCGTGTATATTAAATGAAACACTAAATGCACCAGCGTATCCCATTTTTTCTGCTACAAGCCCTGAAACTGCCTTTCCTAATTCGAATCCGCCATATTCTTCTGGGACCTCGATACTTAATAATCCAAGTTCTCCAGCTTTCTCAAACAATTGACGGGAAACTTTATAATTATGTTGTTCAATATTCTCCATTTGTGTAACAATTTCTTGTTTAACGAATTGTTCTGTCGTTTTTGCGATTAAATCTTCATCTCCTGAAAAATCTTCTGGCGTAAAGAAAGCATGATTCACATCTTTATTAAGTGAAAAAAATTCATCCCACGGTAACTTCGTTTTCTCCATCTGAATCCCCCTATCATTTCGGCCTTACTTGCTACTACTTATGCACGTCTACGATGAGTGGAATATCTTATTTTTGAAAACAGAAGGCGATGATTTTTCACATCAAGCAGTTCGTCTTGCTAAAGATGTATTCTCATCGCCTTAGTTGTTTTATCTATTGATCCTCTGATAATACTGTTTTTGCAATACCAGTATCTAGTTCTTCAAAGTCATGATATGAAATTGTTTCATATAACTCACTTCTCGTTTGCATATTTGAAAGTGCATCTTTTTGAGAACCAGTTTCCTTAATTAAAGTAAACACATTCTCATACGCTTTCGCTGCAACGCGAAGTGAAGTTACAGGATAAATAACCATTTGGAAGCCCATATTCGCAAATTCCTCTGCACTATAATACGGCGTTTTCCCAAATTCAGTCATATTCGCAAGTAAAGGTGCATTTACTTTACTATTAAATAGACGGAACTCCTCTTCTGATTGAAGCGCTTCAGGGAATATCGCATCTGCACCTGCTTTTACATAGGCGTTTGCTCTTTCAATCGCTTCATCCAAGCCTTCTACGCCGCGAGCATCTGTGCGCGCTACAATATATAAGCTTGGTGCAACTTCTTTAATCGCTTTAATCTTTTGAACTAATTCTTCTGTCGTAACGAGTTTCTTACCATTTAAATGTCCACATTTTTTTGGTAATTGTTGATCTTCAATTTGAACAGCTGCTACTTTCGCTTCCACCATTTCTACAGCTGTTCTCGCTACGTTTAGGACACCGCCAAATCCTGTATCAATATCAACAAGAACTGGTAAATCTGTCGCTCTTACTAGATCTCTTGCTCTCTCTGCTACTTCAGTAGACGTCACGATTCCTAAATCAGGTAATCCTTTACTTGCAGTATAGGCAGCTCCTGATAAATAAAGAGCTGAAAATCCTGTATTTCTCGCAACTAAAGCTGCCATTGCGTCATGAGCACCTGGAATTTGCAAAATTTCATTTGCTTCCACTAAAGCTCGGAAGCGATTCGCAAGCTCCTCTTGTGTTGACTGTTTATTCACAACCCAAGCCATTCTAAATTCCCCCTATTATTAAATTAAGAATAGATCTACAAATTCGTTTACATTCATATTTTCTAGTTTCTCTTCATTTAAACAAACTTCATGAATTTGTTCTTGTTGCTTACTAGAATAATGACCTGCCATATTTGCAGTGAATTTTTGAACAACTTTTGGAATTGCTTCGTCTCTACGGAAACGGTGACCAAGTGGATATTCACATTCCACGTTTTCTGTTACAGTTCCATCCTTGAAATGAACTTGAACAGCGTTGGCGATTGAGCGCTTGTTCGGGTCAAGGTAATCTAAACTGTACTGTTTGTTTTCAACAACAACCATCTTATTACGTAATTCATCTACACGTGGATCATTTGCTACTGCATCCTCATAATCATCCGCAACGATATCTCCCTTTAATAAACCAATTGCCGTAATATATTGTAAACAATGATCACGATCAGCTGGGTTATTTAATGGACCTTCTTTATCAATAATACGAATTGCTGATTCATGAGTTGTAATTGTAATACGGTCAATTTCATCTAATCTTTCTTTAATTTCCGGATGTAATTTTACAGCACATTCTGCAGCTGTTTGTGCATGGAATTCTGCTGGATATGAAACTTTAAATAATACATTTTCCATTACATAAGACTCTAATGGTCTAGCTAACTTTAATTCTTGTTTATTAAATAATACATCTTGGAATCCCCAACCCGGTGCAGATAATGCTGTTGGATAACCCATTTCACCTTTTAAAGCAGTCATTGCAAGGTGAACACCGCGGCTTGTTGCATCACCTGCTGCCCATGATTTACGTGATCCAGTATTTGGAGCGTGACGATATGTACGAAGACTAGAATTATCAATCCATGCATGTGATAATGCATTAAAGATTTCTTCACGTGTTCCGCCAAGCATTTTCGCAACTACAGCAGTTGTTGCTACTTTTACGTATAATACGTGGTCAAGACCAACGCGGTTTAAGCTGTTTTCTAAAGCTAATACACCTTGAATTTCATGTGCTTTAATCATCATTTCTAATACTTCACGTACTTTTAACGGTTCTTTTCCTTCTGATATACGAACACGGCTAATATAATCTGCAACTGCTAAAATGCCGCCAAGGTTATCAGATGGATGTCCCCATTCTGCTGCAAGCCAAGTATCGTTATAGTCTAACCAACGGATCATACATCCGATATTAAATGCACCTTTCACTGGATCAAGTACATAAGAAGTTCCTGGTACACGTGTACCGTTTGGCACGATTGTTCCTGGTACAACTGGTCCTAACAATTTCGTACACTCTGGATATTGTAGTGCTAAAATTCCGCATCCAAGTGTATCAAGTAATACGTAACGAGCAGTACTGAATGCTTCTGCGCTAGTTACCTCTTTATTTAATACATAATCCGCAATTTCTTCTAATAATGCATCTTTTTGTTTAATTTCATTTGTTTTAATCATGCTATTCTTCCCTTTCTGTCGAAAATTCGTTATTATTAATGATGGGTGTCGGTCAAACACCCATCCGGCGGGCGGCGCTAACAACTCCCCAGTTGTTCTTACTTACTAAGTACATGTCGCTCGCCAATATAATTTACACGTGGACGGAACAAACGATTGTTCGTATGTTGTTCAATAACGTGCGCACATAGTCCTACTGTTCTAGAGCTAAAGAAGATTGGCGTGTATAGTTGAATTGGAATACCCAGCATCCAATATACTGGAGCTGCATAATAATCAAGGTTTGGATAAATTCCTTTTTCCTTCTCCATAATCTTTTCTCCAGCTTCACACATTTCATATAGTGTATAATCACCTTTTACATCACATAACTGTTTTAAAGCTTCCTTCATCATTAAAGCTCTTGGGTCCATTTTCTTCATATATACACGGTGTCCAAAGCCCATAATTTTTTCTTTGTTATATAGTTTCTTCTGTAATAATTCTTCAAATTTCTCAACATTACCAGCTTCTAAAAGCATGTACATAACCGCTTCGTTTGCACCGCCGTGTAAGCTACCTTTTAAAGATGCAACCGCACCTGTTAAAGCACCATATAAGTCGGATTGTGTAGATGCAATAACGCGCGCTGTAAATGTAGAGTTTGGCATTTCATGTTCACTATATAAAACAAGGGAACGATCAAAGATCTTCTCCTCAAGTTCAGTTGGTTTTTTACCTGTTAACATATAGAAGAAATTTGCACTATATGATAATTCCTTAAGTGGTTCGATTGGCTCTTCATTATTTAAAATATGATAGCTATTCGCTACAATGTTTGGTACTTTACTCAATAATTTGTATCCGCGGCTTTTGTTTACTTCTAACGAGCGGTTTTCAATATCATTATCGTAACCAGCTAATGCGGACACACCTGTACGCAATCCATCCATAGGGTGCGTTTCTTTCGGTAATGCCTTTAATACGTTGAATACACCTTCTGGTACCGCGTATTCTTCTTTTAATTTCTTTTCAAGTGTTGCTTTTTCATCCTCATTCGGTAGATGTTCTTCCAATAAAAGGTGCACAATGTCTAAATACTCTTTTGTTTTTGAGAGTTCGATTAAATCATACCCTTGAATTACAATTTCACCTTTCACTGTGTCAAGAAACGAGATCTTCGTCTCCGCTGCCACTATACCATCTAATCCCGGGGAAAATTTTTCTTCAGCTTTCATCATTATTTCCTCCAATCCTAATAGATCTTCGTGCACATAACTGTAAGCCTTTACAATATTGTGAAACTACATTTCTATTTCAATGTATCAGAGTTTTTAGAAGATTTCAATTTATTTTATAATGATAAGTTTCCTATACTTTTACCGATGTAACAATACAATTTTTCAACAATAATTTTCATAGTTTATAAAGAAAGGACAGACTTCTCTTTATTTATCTTTAAAACAAAATATAAAGTTAATTCATATAATCCAGTTAAATATATACCTACTTTACAATTCCTTTTACTAAATAAAGAAACGAGCTGTATTCATATACAGCCCGTTTTTTGCATTATATTTATTTCACTATTCTCTAAATATAATTTCCATATAAAATTTATTTATTTTTAATAAAGTTATTATTTTACGTAATTAAATTGAATTTCTTCTATTTCCTCATGATAACCTACAACTAAATCATAGTTTTGAAAGTACCAAAGATCATCAACATCCACAAAAAATAAAATACCTTCTTTCTCAACTGACACAATTTCCCCAGCTGCTTTCTCTGCAACAATTCCTAAAGAATAGCCTGGCTGGATGGAGCTATCTCCTCCGTATCTTACATTAAACCGTATAGATTCACCATGCTTTATACGTAATTCTTCTTTAAACCATTGTAGAGCTTTATGATCAATTGAAATTTCCATCTTTGTTCCTCCCGTTTACGCAAATTCTTTTTTGCCTAATTGCTGTTTTACAAAAAACACAAAAATAATGAAAGCAATTAATCCTGAAATTGCACTACCAGCAAATAAAATACGGTAACCAAACATTTGTGAAACAACTCCAAGTAAAATTGCACCAAGTCCAATCCCTAAATCAAATGCGGTAAAGAACGAAGCGTTAGCAACTCCTCTTTTACTCGAGTCAACAATTGAAAGCATCGCGGCTTGCAATGCTGGCTGTGCTGAACCGAATCCAACACCATATAATGTAGCTGCGATAACTACACCTATTAAATTATTTGAAATCGTTAGCACAACTATTGCAATAACAGTAATGCATAGTGCCGGAAGTATGATAAATACTTCTCCGTACTTATCTAATAGTTTTCCTGAAATTGGCCTTACGATTGTTAAAGCAATTGCATATACAAGAAAGAATGTCCCAGGATTCACATCAATTGACGATGCAAATAGCGGTAAAAACGTCGTAATGCCTCCATATGCAAATGATAAAAAGAATACAACTATCGTAATGGATAGAACGGATTTTTCAAACAATTGCATTTTCCCTTTTTCTTTTTGTGGTGTGAATGGCATTTTCGTCATTAACGATAATAAGACTGCCATAAAGGATAAAAGAGTGGCTAATAAGAAAAGGCCATGAAATGAATAATTTTGTACAACCGATAATCCAATCATTGGGCCAATTGCCATTGCAATCGTCATAGCCATCCCATACCATCCCATACCTTCACCACGTCGTGAATCTGGAATAATATCAGTTATCGCTGTTCCAACAGCTGTTGTAGAAACAGCCCATGTTACTCCGTGAATAATACGTAAAATAGCTAAAAGGACAATAGTCGTCGCTAAATTATAAGAGTACATCGTTAACCCAAAAAAGATGAGTCCGAAAATAATAAAGGATCTTCTACCATATTGATCTAACATCCCTCCAATAATCGGTCGTATTACAACTGCAGCTATTGTAAACATTCCCATCATGAGTCCAACTTGTGATTCATTGCCACCTATCTCTTTAATAAAAAGCGGAAGCGTTGGAACAAGTAAATAAAATCCTGTAAATAAAAATAACATTGCGAAAGTCATTTGAATAAATGATTTCGTCCATAATCGTTCCATTAAAATTCCTCCATAAACACGTAAGTTATTGCAATTAACACCTCCATTTTACAGTTTCTTCGTTCCTTTGCCTTCCGTAAATAGACGTATCTTTTTATAATAAATGGTCCAAAATCAATTTAAATTGGTCTTACAACTTTATACGTATGTTTTAGCCTAAAGTCCTATCTATATGTACCTTTATATGTGTGAAAAGAATATACTTCTTTATTATCACAACTTAGGTGTGATTATGTTATGTGGGTATCTCCAAGAGTAACTGCCATAGTTCCTTCGACTCCTGAGATACACGTTCCTGCAGTTCATACAGCTAGTTCCAATGTTGGTATTGAACTTCCCGTAACTTGGCAACAATATTAAATTCCTGATCAAGTTTCCCCCTTATCTTGGCATCATGGCGCATATCCAACAAGTGGTACTACCTTTCATAGCCACAGTTATTCTCCGTTACCTCAATCTCAAGTTTCTTATCATTTCTCTTCAATTTATTTTCAAAATTTATATGGTACATTTAACATTTAAAATACATCGTCTCATAGCTACTACATTTAACGAAAAAAGCAATTAAGATTGTAATTTTTACAAATCTTAATTGCTTTTTAATATTTTTCATAAAATTTTCTTATTGCCCATTATTAGCAGGGGCCTCTCCTGTATTACCGCCAGTCTCCGGTTGTGTGGTCGCTGGAGGAATTGTATTTCCTTGACCTCCTCCATTATTTGCTGGAGGTGTTGTATTTCCTTGACCTCCTCCGTTATTTGCTGGAGGAGTCGTATTTCCTTGACCTCCTCCGTTATTTGCTGGAGGTGTTGTATTTCCTTGACCTCCTCCGTTATTTGCTGGAGGTGTTGTATTTCCTTGGCCTCCTCCGTTATTTGCTGGAGGGGTCGTTCCTTGACCATTTCCATTATTTTGTTCATTTTGTTTCTTTTCTTCTTCTTGTTTCTTTTGCTCTTCTAGTTTCTTTTGTTCTTCCTGCTTCTTCAGTTCCTCTTGTTTCTTTTCTTCTTCTTGTTTTTTAAGTTCTTCTTGTTTTTTAAGTTCTTCTTGTTTTTTTAATTCTTCTTGCTTTTTCTCTTCTTCAGTTTTTTGCTGTTGATCTTGTTTTGGTTTTTCTGTTGTATCCGGTACGCTCGTATTTGGAGAAGAATCACGTTTTTCACCTTTTATACGCAGCTCACTACCTTCTTGAATTACACTACTTGGCATTTTAAATCTTGATTTATCTGTAGCCATCTCGCTCATCATTTCTTTAAAGATCAACTGTGCAATTTTCGTATTTTTACTACTAATATACTCGTCCTTACCATCTTTCATATACCCAGTCCATACTGCCATCGTATATTGCGGCGTATAACCTGCAAACCAACTATCACGAGTTGCACTTTCCGGAATATTAAATTTCGCTAATTGTTTTGAATCATAGTTTGTTGTACCTGTTTTTCCAGCTACATCTAAAGAACTTATATTTGCTGCTGTACCAGTACCTGATGTCACTACTGAACGAAGCATATCAGTAATCATATATGCTGTAGAGTCAGCTATAACTTGTTTTGGTTTTTGTCCAAAACTTTGTGACTTGCCGTCTGGATAAACTACTTTCTTAACAAAATGCGGTTTTGCATACTTTCCACCATTACCAAATGTCGCATAAGCACCCGCTATTTCAGTTGGTGATACTTCGTTTGTACCAATCGCTGTAGATTCTGGTGCTGACTTAAGTGTAATACCTAATTTCTCAGAGAATTCCTTCGCTTTATTAAGTCCTACTTCTTTTGCAGTTTTAACTGCCGGAACGTTACGCGACATTTTTAATGCTTCACGCATCGTAATTGATCCTAAATGACTTCTGTCCGCATTTCGAACTTCTTGTCCAGTTGAATATTTAAATGGAGAATCATCAATTTGATGATACGTAGCCCATTTTAAGTATTCAATTGCAGGACCGTAATCAAAGATTGGCTTCATAGTTGAACCAGCTGCACGATCTAATTCAATTGCCATATTATGCCCTTTAAATACTGCTTTATTTTCACCACGTCCACTACCTATAGCACGAACTTCTCCTGTTTTCGTATCCATAAATGTGAAAGCACCTTGAAATTTATCATTTGGATAATTAATAATATTTTCATTTAAAATCTTATCAGCAAAATCCTGTGCTTTCGGGTCTAATGTTGTATAAATTTCTAAACCGTCAGAACCAATATTAGCATCTGGCAATTCTTTTTCAACTTCTTTCACAACCGCATCCATAAATGCAGGATATGGCATTGCTTGTACAGTTGCAGTCTTAAGTCCATCTGTTACTTCAACTTTCGAAGCTTCTTCCATTTCTGCCTTCGTAATATAACCATGTCGATTCATTAATTTTAGGACAACATTTCTTCTTTCTGTTGCTCTTTGAACATTTTCTGTCTTCGTTGGATCATAGTTATTCGGTGCTTTTGGTAAACCTGCAAGCATCGCAACTTCTGGTAATGTTAAATCTTTCAATTCTTTACCATAGTAGTTCTGTGCTGCTGTTGCGATACCATATGAACGATTACCTAGATTAATTTTATTTAAATACATTTCTAAAATTTCATGTTTTGAATACTGTTGTTCTAACTTATACGCTAAATATATTTCTTGAATCTTACGTTTTGATGTTTTTTCCATCGATAAGAAGTAATTTTTAATAACCTGCTGTGTTATCGTACTTCCACCTTGTGAACCGTAATCGCCTTTAAGACTCACCAAAACAGCACGGGCAGTACCTTTAAAGTCTACTCCGCTATGCTCGTAAAAACGTGCATCTTCTGTTGCTAAAAATGCATTTTCTACTAATTTAGGAATTTGATCATACGTAACATTCGTCCGTTTTTCTTTCCCGTATTCATATACCAAATCGCCATTTTTATCATAAATTTTTGAGGATAACGGATTAACAAGTTTTGCTTTCTCAAGTTTTGGTGCATCCTTAATCATTACGAAAAAGGTAGCAACTCCCCCCACTAAACCAACAATACCAAGTAATAAACAAGTAATTAAAAACTTGCGAAAGAACGATGTTTTACCTTTTGGTTTTTGTGTTTTAGAAGCTGGCTGTTTTTTCTTTTTAACTTGTCGTCGCTCCTCTCGAGAACGATAATTTTCTGACATGTTACTTTCTCCTGCCTTTCAATTCTCCCGTTGATTTACTTAAAAATATTGAGGTCACTTTCTAAAATGAATTAAATTAAGAAAGTATATCGACCTGGAGCATTCAATATTTTCCTAATTCACAGATTATAAATTTTAGAATACTTCTTATACTAAGTATTTTCACTTCTATTTTTCTAATAATGCTGCCCCTTCAAGCATAGAATGTAAAAAGTGAAATTTTAATACCTCGTATAAATAATATACCTTTTTTTCAAATGGTCAATATTTTCTTATTTATAAATCAAAGGTGAAATAAAAATAGCACAACGATATGTACTTCGTGTGAACTTCCTTATAATTACGTATAACGAACATTTAATATATTGCATATAAGTATAATACATCTTTAATTATAAAGACTTCAACACCACAACCTCAACATCTATAAGAAATTATTAAAAATGAAAAGTGAGGAGTTGCGTAATAATGGAACTATCTCCCGTAATTTCAAAAACTATAGTTGCTGTTGGCTATAATCCTTTTTCTATGATTTTACGCATTCAATTAAAGCATGGAATGTACGATTTCTTTAACGTTCCTAAAAACATTTACACCGGTTTATTAAACGCACACTCTAAAAGTTATTATCACAATACTTATATTAAAAATTCTTACCGCTACACTAAAATTTAAACTTAACTAGAATGAAAAAAGAAAGGAGGTAGCCCCCCTTTCTTTTTAAAATCATTTCACAACTCAGCTATCTTCTGTTCTTCTTATTTATTTCATCGTATGCTTGAATTTGTTTTTTTAAACGCCGATCTTCTTTTTTATCATGTACAACTAATATCGCATGAATAACGCCTGGAACCCAAAATATTAACGTTAATATGAAATTAATTATTGCTTGAAATGGTTTTCCACAAAATAATACAGCTACAGGTGGAAGAAGAATTGCCAACAAATACATCATCTTTTGAAAAACTCCTTGTTTCGTATTTTTTCTCTCTCCATACGGTATAAAAACCAATTACTTTCGTATTTCCGATATTTTTATTAACAACTAATAACTATTCTACTGTTATATATTCTATTTTAATGCCAAAAAACCTACCACTTCAATTTTTCTACTTATGTAAAATTTGAATTTTACATACCATCTTTACATGAACAATTTCTTATTATTATTTTTTCTAATCTTTTTTCTTTCTCTATTATAGTTAATCCAATCGCAGAAATAGCGGTTTCTATCGCTTGTATCCAAACACCAATTACATACTTTTATTTAAATACTCAATCTCATATTGCAACTTTTTAAATTGTTCAAAATGCATAGTAATAGATTGACTGTTTCCATACTCTGCACTATGCTTCACCAATAAAACACCCGTGTCATGAAAAATCGCTTCCAGCTCTTTTCTGATGGATACTTTCATTATATGTGCTGTTTTAATAGCCGATAAAATTGCAATTTCATTAAACTTTAATTTTATTTCATTTGGACAAAATGCTTCTTCCACCAATATAACTTCATTGCTATAAATAAGTGCAACAAGATTACTTGATTTTGCATCTGTTAAATCTACTTTTTTTATAACATTATTCATTACATTTTGCCTCCTTTATTTTTGCATATACTAATTATACAATTATTATTTTTAATTACTTAACCTTACGTTCAGTTTAACACACTTTTATTATGGGATTAAACTACACTTCAAACGTTTTACTATTTCGCAATTTTTATTATATGAACCATTTGGACTATAAGACCATATAGTAGTGTTAACAAATGATTGTAAAGTGGGTGAAAACCATGCCCTCAGTTGTAGGGAATTTAGTTGTACAAAATAGTAACGGTTCATTTAACTTAGGTGATTTCTACAACGTTTCTCCGAAAGAAAATACGAAGGCTTATAATGGATCTGGCGCTTCAAACGTCGGTTTTGTTGTTAATACTTTTAATGGTGTGAGTGCGACTAATACGTTTGATTCTGACCTTGCGGATCAAAACCAAGTCGGTACAGCCTAACCCTATTTTTTCATCTTACTGTTTAAGAATTTCAAATTTGTCCATACTATAATCAGGCTGTTACACAGCTATTATTGATTTTTGGAGTACCCTATCTTTTCTCCCTTTCCCTGGGGCTTAGCAGCTAGTATGAAGCTAGCTGCTTTTTCGTTTCATTTTTTCTGTTCCACATCTACGATAACGTAAAGTAAGCTAAAAGTTAACTTTTAGCTTACTTTACGTTATTTCAATAATATCCGCAGTATTAAACACGTAAGTTCTATAAAACGCGTCAGTACACATTACAATGCGCTTTAGCGGGTTTATATGTACAACTGTCATATAGCTTGTAAGTATGTACCCATCTTCAAAATAAGTCACCAATATTTCTTTCTCTGACAATAATGACGTTAATAATTTATCAGAAATTCCCTCTTTTGCTTCTTTTGTTAAGAGTGGTTTTTGTACTTTAAATTTCTCTCCAATAACCTTTTGCATACTTAATAATTGTTCCGACATTACTGTAAATGGAACCCATTCTCTTTTTGCTTTTTGCATCTTTACATCAGTCATTTCTCTATCTCCTTGATTATTTATCCATTCTATTTCGAACATATTGCGCTTCGATTATTCTTTAATAATTGCTCGGCTTATATTTCCACCGCATGAACAGGTAGGAAATCTCCCACCTCAAAATTCACAACATACAAGGAAAGTAAGTCGAAAATCAACTCCCCGTAAACAGCCGATTGGTGAAAATGTAATTAGTGGATGATGAACACCCACTAATTACATTTTCACTTTATTTCTAAATCGTATCCTATCTACACATACAAGAACATTCGTTCTAATTATACACGAACCTACGTTCTTTTGAGAAGGAATTTATTTTTTCTTCATCAAATGAGCCTTTTTCCCATTTAATAGGAAGTTCACGTATCAACTAAAAAAACGACTTCACTTAAAGAGAAGTCGTTTTTTCTAATCACCTATATTTCTATATTTATTTTTCTATCCTGACAAGTGTTCTTTCTGGAATACGAATCTCATCTATATTAAAATGATTTATTTTTAATTTTAATTCTCCCAATCGTTCCTTATCTTCATCACCAACCCAACAACTGAATAATTCAAAATAGTCCCCATCATTTAAATAACCTTCCATAATCGTGCGTAAAGCTAATAGCTTCTTTCTTCTCCCTTTCAGTTTGCCACTCAACAAGTTCAATGCCCCAACTCGTTGAAACTTCATATGTATAACTTGCTTGAAATTGAAACTCTTGTACAATTTCAAGCATACTTTCATCTGAAAAACATGGCCCAAAAACAATTACATCATTAGAATCTGGATCCGTTAATGGAATTTCTACATTACACCCTATATAACTTGCTAAACTCATTTTTACTCCTCCAATATTCACATAAAAATAACTTATATGAACATTTATCTACCCAAATATAAAATCCCTGCCTAAATTCAAAAAATCTATGAGATTTATAAAGAATCAAAACTCGTTCCTTATAAATTTCTATGAAAAGAGAGCAATTTAAACACTCTCTTTTCGTACATACTGCGTCAAACTATTTATTTATAATTCACTCTAATTATTAAATATATTTCGGTTGCACTATTATATGTAATTCCTTCTCCGTTACTGCTTTTTTAGGATTCCGAAAATACTCTAATTCGTATTTTAATACTTTATAGTCAACCATCCCAATCTTAATTCCTTTCGTTTCTTTTAAAATAGCTAAAAGGTTATTTATATCTTCATCATACGATTCGAAAATTTTCCCTCCGTCTTCTCTTTGAAAAATTACTTTCACATTTTCTCCCCCTACATAATTTATTTATCTATTCAATAATTCATTTAAAAGTATTCATTCTTCCCCTTAAAATTTCATACGAAAAAGAACATTCATCTTAATAGAATGCTCTGCTTTTCACTTCATTTAGCGTCAATATTTTTCAATATTATTGTATGTTTCATTCTGCAAATTATGTTTATCCACTTCAATAAAGTAAAACTTAAATCTATTTAAGTTTTGTTCATTCCTGACTAATAATTAGCCTACGCAAATCTTACTGCCTTCAAATAATGGGCTAAAATTAATTAATTCGTTTTATATTTAATGAAATGAAACAAACAAAACATTATAATATCAACATTCTATGAAGTAATGATTATTCCACTTTAAAATAATTACATAAATTCCCATTGTAATTCTTAATATTTATATGTAATATTGTATTGTCTTACTATCTATTTATAACTCACACACTAACTAGAAAAGGGAACCTTTAAAGGTTCCCTTTTCTAATTACAGTCATTATTTCTTTTCTAGAAATTCAAATGTATTTTTAAAGTCTTTATCATTCACTTTAATATCAGCATCTTTCAATAAATCATTGACTACTTGCTGTTTCCATTTGCCTGTTGTATCTTGCAGTCTTTGCTGTTCTAAATCTTTACGAATTGAATCTTTTACTTCATCAAATGGCTTCAATTCTTTTTTATCTGTCACTTTTATAATATGGTAACCGTAAGTTGTTTTTACTGGCTCACTTACTTGTCCTGCATCTAATTTATATGCAGCTTCCTCAAATTCTTTTACCGTTTGTCCTGGAGCAAAACCAGTTATTTCTCCGCCCTGTTCTTTTGAACCAGTATCCTCTGAGTATTGCTTCGCTAAAGCTGCAAAATCTTCTCCATTATTCACTTTCTCTTTCACTTCTTTAGCAGTCTTTTCATCTTTTACTAAAATGTGACTTACCTTCATTTCTGGTTTATAGTTATCTTTTACATCCTTTTCTGTGACAGTTGCTTTAATCGCCTTCTCAAATGCAATTTCTGGCTTCATTTTTTCTTTTAATTCATCTTCGTTTTTCAATCCAACTTGCTCTAAAGTCGATTTGAAGTTGTCACCCATTTTATCTTTTGCTTCTTCTACTTGTTTTTTTGCTTCCTCATCTGAAACTTTATATTTATCTAGCAACGCCTTACTTAACACCATTTGGTATAAAGTACTTTCCCCATATTTTTGTCTTAATTCTTTACTTAATTCTTTCTCTGTAATATTTCCTACTTTTGATGTTACTACGTTGTCTGAGGAACCACATGCAGATAATGCCAGTACTACGCATGAAATAATTGTCCCTAAAAATAGCTTTTTCTTTTTCAATTCAAAATACCTCACTTTTATTATTATACAAGAATAACTATACAATGTTCTTGTGTAAACAATGTGTTTTCTACATGTAATTCATTTCATTTGAAAAAACTATGTATGAAGTTCTTTTTGTTCAAATATGAAAGGTCATCTTACTATGTATCAGTAAAATGACCCTTTACGTATTCATAAAATATGTAACTACTTATAGTTACATACTCTTTTAGTATCCAATTTTTTGTCCAATATGTACCGTATTTTTCGCTCTGCTCCACACATGAAAAGGTTTTAATCCATCAATATTCCCTTAATAATTTTTACATTCAGGCTTTGCATAGTATTTAACTTCATATCATTATCAACTAAAGATTCATATTATATTAATACGCCTTTATCATCTACACAAAAAACGCAGTATACAATACTGCATCATAGGAGCTGATTTCATGGAGAAAAAACCTATTGTTTTCAAAGTTCCACCAAATTCAAAATTAAAAGTTACATTTTTCGGTCCTTGTAACGAGGTAATTACAAATGTTTCTATAATTAATCAACTTTCCACACCAAAATGTCAAACTATTACGCGATATCCAAACTATACGAAATACGAAACTGAAGTGCGATCATTATCCAGTTGTTAATTTATTCTATACACAATCCTTATAATTTGGTTAACTACACGACTTTAATAATAGACTAAAATTACTCATTGCATGATATTTCATTGATAATCTATTGATTTTTTACACGTTTTTATGAGCCGAGCATATATTATCGTATGGAGATTATCCACTCATAAAACCTATCTTTCTTTAGAGCGTACTTTTTATGTATGCTCTTTTTATTTATCCCTTATTTTGTACATATAAATGTGATCACTTTTATATTTCACGTAAAGTAAATCGACCAGCCCTTTATAAACAATTTAGTCAAGGTGTCTCCACATTACTTCTTTATTATACATTCACTACTCTGTTTAATTAGTGTATCCATTCTAGCATCATTGATCTAATATATTTTCCTTCTAAATTAACTAAAGATGTATTAAAATTCTTTATATACTCAAGGAGGTCAAATATGTTCAAGTTGCATCCCATACTACTCATCTTAGGATTTATTTTATTTTTATATAGTGTACTTACCGTGATGTTATTCCTTTCCATACAATAGCAATACCTGCACAAACCAATGTTAAATATGTAATTTCTATATAGCAATAAAAAAACAAGTAATTATACGAACATAAATGAAGATGTCTTTTTATACCATTAGGCAACTAGCAAATGCAATGCCAAAGAACTTTTACAACCTTGTTATTTGTTTCATTGTACTCTTTTTATTACCTGTAGAAAATCTAATACTTAAAATAAGAAAGCCCTTTTAATATCAAAACGGCAAAAAATAATTTTAAAACTTTATCTTTCATTTATTATATAGTCCTCATTGCCATTTTTATTTTCATCATTACATCCTAGCATGCGAAATGCTCCTAAAAATAAACTACATTTAATCTATTCCCTTATATATTTTAGAAAAACAATAAAAATCCCCCACCATTTGGTGAAGGGGATTAACTAAACATACTGCAAAGTAATTTATTTTCTTCATTATTCAGTTGGAGAAGGGAATCTTGCAGCTTCAAAATGTGAGCCATCTTCCGAAGTACTTAAAACCCCGTCTATGCTACTTTGCGCATAAACCTCGACTTGATCTCCTTCATTTAATTGAATAATCGTCGAAACACTTACTACATTTCCAAAGTTTATTGGACCAAAAAAATCATTATCTATAGCTATTGCTGCGTTTCCATTCACACGAATTTCTACACGCGCTCTATAATTAGAATTTGAATTATTTGGAAAGAAACCAATTGTTCCAATAATAGAGTAAACACCTCTAGTCTTCGGAATAAAAATAGACGTTGCTGGATTATACTCATTTGCTAAATCAAATTGTTCATTTTGAAACAATACTTTTACAAAAGTATTAGCAGGAACAGGTTGATTCACCGTATTTCTAGCTCTAAATGCTGATGCCCTAACAAGACTGTCCTTGTTGTCATTACACTTACTATTGTTCTTACAACAGTTATGCTGTTTCTTTTTATATTCTTTACAATACTTACAGTAGTAATAGCAAGACATACTAGTTCCCCTTTCATGCTTATTACTCCATATTATGTAAAAGGAATTCATAATGGTTGGACGAGCTAATATTTTTTCTAATAAGGGCGCCCTATTCTTGCACCCTTATTTTTCTCTACTTATAAATTAAATACAGCTCCATATGGGATAGTAAGAAAAGAACCTCCATACGGTGTAATAGTTTGCACTGGATAAAAATACTCCATAGATGAATAATACGGCTGGATACCTTGTTGCTGCATTTGCATTTGTTGTTGCATTTGTAACGCTTGTTGAACAGCTTGAACTGTACTTTGTGCTCCACTATACGTTATAGATGTACCATAAGCAGGTCTCATCCCCACTTGAGAAGCAAAATATGAATAAAACATTATTTTCAACTCACTTCCATATAAGTTATTACAAAGTATGTTATGATTCTTTGTTTCAATGAGTGCTAAAAGCTAGTCTATTAGCTTTTAGTAAGTTAAAATATTTCTATTATTTCTTACCCTTTCATATTTTTACAAGTTTTCAAGATTTACTTTACTAACTAAAAAGGTAAAGAGTTCACTATTACTAATTCAATTTGATTACTTTCGAAACTATAAAAATGAGTTTTCAAGATTGATAAAAGTAAATTATCTCTCTATACATCCTCCACAAAATAAAGCACCCTAAACGGATGCTTTATTTTTCACTACTATAATTCATTAGCAATAATTCAGTTGTCCACGAATTTCACCATTAGGATGTTGTACAGTGTGAACATTAATATAAATGTTTCCAGATATGATTTCATTTATAAGAGTACCTAATGTTTGACCCGCTAACGGCCCAACCAAATCTTCTTGAGTAATCATTCCCGTAAGAGTTGCACACTCTATTGAAACCGGATTTGTTATAGGTCCAAATAAAAAAGCTACAACAGGACCATTAGTTCCTTTTGCTCCAATATGCAGATGGGCAGCTACTACACCCTCTATATCGAATAAATCTAACTTAAATTTTAGGCTAAGCTCGTCCCGGCTTAATTTAAAGAAAGCCTCCCCTCGAGCGTCTGTTTCTACTGGAGGAACTTCATTTCTACCACGTAATTTTGCAAAAAACATATCTATCACTCCTATGCTTTTATATACTACTAATATATTCATATCCTTTTTATAAGGTGACAAAAAAGCAGTTGCTAGGCCATTAAAAGATCATTTTATATAATAGATTAATTAATCAATTTCAATAAATTAATTAATTTATTTATTACGTTTTTAAATTCAGTTCATATACTATAGTAGATTACTAGAAAGGAGGTGTAAGTATGGAAAGTTGTGTTTTGTTCGTTAATGGACAACCTCTTTTAGTAGTATCAGTTGCTGGGATTGAAATTGCTAGATTAGAACTTTCTCTTCAAGTAGCATTGACTTTAATAGCATTAGGAATTCCAATCTGTGCATAATAATAATAGTTAGGTATTTATTAAAAAGAGGGCTTAAGCTCTCTTTTTTAATTTATTCCTTAACAAAAAAAGATACCACCTAAATCATGGTATCTATCGTAATAATCAACATCTGTTTCATTAGTACTAAACTAGCAATCCTAATTTGCGTATAATTCCTGAAAACGAATAACCATATGCAAAACCTACAATACGAATTCTTGGATTCCATTTATGTTCTAGATCTTCATTGTACGTTTTCTTGTAATACGCTAATTTAGAATCTATGTTATATTTGTCGTTAATAATTAATTCATCGCTAGAAAATCCATCTATTTTAATCTGAACAGCTACATACTCTGCTCCTTCATTTAAGGCTTCATTATAACACCTTTCTAATTCTTCTAATGTCTTTCCCAACATTAGCCTCCTGTTCAAATGGGCGTTTTGTTCAATACAAAAGCATTTTCATCAGTAGTTGTGAGCAACAATTACAATGAGTATTTAATAGTTTATAAGCTGTTTGCTTGTCTTACAAAGTATCATATGATTTTTATATGGGAATGGTTCATCAAAATGAAAGTTATTCATATATCTTTGCACACATGTTTTACTAACACTAAAATACATCAATAAACTTAATATTAGTGTTAGTGATATTATAATAATTTGTTAATTTAAAAGAACTTTCCATAAGAGCTCTTTTTCATTCTCTCAATTTATATTTACTATTCCTTTATCAATAAGTACATGTTGTTTTCCATTTTTCACGAGAGCATTTAGCTTTTGCTAACCACTCTTATTAAACTACTCTAGTTATCGCTCCCTTCTAACTCCTCACTTTCTTCACGTATTTGTCCAATTAATGAAAATACAGAACCTACAGCTTGGATCCAACTGCCTATGGTATCTATTGACTGTCCTTCTTTCTTTTTATCCAGCTCACTATTTACTTGATTGTCTAAATTCCCCTCCGTATCATTTACTAATTCGTCTTTACTATCCAGCCGCTCTTTTCTAATACTTTTCAGCTCGTAAATTCCTCCAATTGCCTGCAAGGAATTCCCTATAGCTTGCAATAAGTTTCCTATAATATTAAAAGATTCATCTTTATCTGAAGCATCTTCAAATTCGTCCGCTAATGCTGTAAGTCCTCCTAAAGCCTGCGTCCAATTTCCAGCAATCACTAATTTAATTTTTGTTTCATCTTTAAAATCAATAACCAATCCAGATATTACAGTTACATTACCAGTTGATTGGATTTCATTTCCGATTTTTTCAAGAGATATTCCCTCTTGACCGTCAGCCTCTAAAGCGTTACCAACTGCTTGTAATGTGTTTCCATATATATTCAAATCCTCCCTTACATTACTACTTATAAAATAGAACGGTGTACTTCCAATAGCGGAAGTTATTGTACCTATAGCTGCTATCAATGCACCAAATATTTCTTTCAGTTGGTTTTCCATTTATAACCTATCCCAACATTAATTAAGTAATTACTTTCATCCTATTCAATTACACGTATACCTGTTAAAAATTCAGACCGTTTCTGTTATCAATACTGCTACAAATACGGTTATAGATATGGTCCCAGTAGATATTGCTCCAACTGGTATAGCAACCGGAACTATTTTCTTATGCTCCTTACATACTTCATATTCATAGCTGTCCTATCTACGTGCTTCGTATTAATCGTAATATAAATCGTAATATACATAGAAGGGATATTATTCAACTCATTTCATTTTTCTTATGTATACTTCTATACATTTATTTGTTAAACCCATTGTATTAAAAGAATTGACCGATTATCTTTACGAGCTTAAAAACAGTAACAAATTACCTATATCACCCTATAATCTTATTTTTCTACCTTCCTATTTATCACCTCCATAAATTTCTTTATAAAATATAAAAGCTGCTGTTACGCTGCTTTACATTCATTTTATCCCCAAGAGAAATGATATATATACTCTCCCATTACACCTTGATTAATCCCAGCAATTCTAGCAAACCTCATTAAATCCGCACCTTGAAGAAAATACATCGCAAGCATTACTGGAACTTGTGACCACATAAATTGATAAAACTCCTCGACTCTCTCGTTTGTTGAAACAATTAAATCATTTACAGGTCCTTGATTCCATACAGAAGTTCTAACTGAAATAAACGGAAGATCTTTTCCATTAACTACGATTCGTGCCATACTTTGAGTTATGTCCACACCAATTCCCTCCATCATTACAAAAATCGGACCTGTGTAATTACTCCTTTCCTTATTAATATTCTTAAATTTCATAAATGTCTAAGGCAAACCTCTATTTTTCGCTTCTATTCAAATGAATTTATCCTATACCGTAAACAGGTAAATGAATTTTTAGTATTACTCTCCCTCAACTTCAGTATTACATAATTAATACCCTTGTCCCTTTTACAATTCAGTATGCAAAATTACATATCTTATTATTTCAATATTTTTTTATTTACTACAAGTTAATAAAAAAATAGTCAAATCCATTGATAAATCAACATTTGTAATTTAATCCCTTATTTTAAATTACATCTTTTTATTTTTAAACACTATATTCAAATAATTATATTGGAATTTCTTGTTGTATACACATCTATCTTTTTCATGTATTATATACGAGAAGAGTAAGGTAAGAGTTACTCTTTGCCATTTTAGGAAAGGTCCTGTTGGAAACAACAGGACCTTTTTTCGTATTAACAAAAGTAATATTGATTTACTCATTCAATACATCTATCGCTTCCAACAATATATTTTCCCTCCTTTAAAACATTGTTGCTACTGAGATATTATTCACGTATGATTTAAGATAAGTATTTCACTTTATCGTTTTAAAGAAAGGAGAGTACCAAAATCATGAAGAAAAAATCAATAAAATTTGTATCAAACGGATATGGGTACTCGACTGCTGTTTTTTTCTAAAATCATTTTATAGGGTGAAGTGTGTCTAAAATGATATAGAAGAAACCGCAGTAAATTTTTTTATGATGAGGTGGAATAAATGAGAAACGGAATAATTATTAGAAAAAACCCAACAAATATGCCAGAACCAGTGGGAAACTATACGCATATTACTAAAATTCCTAGAAATGCAGAGTTATTTGTATCATCAGGACAGATTGGGATAAATCAGAACGGCCAATTCCCAAAGAGTATGAATGAACAAATCAGTAACACCTTTAAAAATATAATTAAAGTTTTAGAGTCTGAAGAATTAACGGCTGCTAACATTATAAAAGTGAATGTATGGGCAACAGAAAAAATTGATTGGGCGTACTTGGATTTTGAATGGGAACAATTATTTAATACTCAATACCCAGCAATGACAATTGGATATATTTCAGAATTAGGATTACCAGAAATTAAAATTGAAATAGAGCTATGGGCAGCTAAACCATAATATAATTACACACTTCATTCCATTTGGAGAGCAGTTAGCATTTGCTAGCTGTTCTTTTAAATTTCACATATACAATTGCTTGTCCATTCCTTTGACTCTACTCCCACATTTATTATTAGTAATACGAACTTTTCAGAGGTGAATGATATTGGACGAGTTTTAATCCTCCACTGCATTAAATCCGGGTTCAATCGGTCCTACCTATGCAACATTTTCACTTCCCTATAGGTCCCACTCAGGCAACACTGGAAACCAAACAGTTGTAATAATTCCCTCTTGTTCTTGCGGATCAGCTTTACAATAGCCATTGTGCATGAACATCAGTTTTTCTAACGTCTCGTTCACCTCCTTAAAAATGCAGGATTTCCCTTTCCACTATCGAATTAGTAATGTTCGGAAAGGGGGTGTAACATGGCGGAAATTAAAGTGGGACTTACACAATTTTTAGACTTTACACTGAAAAGTAGTGCGGCTAAAACAAATTTTGTTAAGAATCTAAAATCTCAACCTGAATATCACCCAGTTTTTGATTACTGGAAACAATTACGAGAAACTATTATTAAATTTCATAAAAACAAACTATCTTTTGACTGTTTCGAAGCATTAGTACAAGCGGTTGACCAGAAGAAAAAGCAAAACTACATTGATGTTTTAAAGCAGTACAAAAAATTTATTACAAACAAAGACGTCTCTTGGTTTGATCCAGGTAAATCACATTGGTTATCCGATAATTTAATCGTCCGCTCATCACCTGAACTCGGTTTGCTCATTAATGATGAGCCGCATCTTATTAAACTGTTTTTCAAAGGAAAAAAAGAGCGAATTGATAAATATAACATTAACTCAACACTAACATTATTAAACGAATCAACATTTTCAAATGAACATAAAGATGTGAATTATACGGTCCTTAATATCCAAAAGAATAGAATGTATACGAATAACTCTATTAATAATAATCATGTAATAGCTCTTGAATCAGAAGCTCACCAGCTTTGTTATTTATGGAATAAGATGTAAGGGGTATAGGTATTTCTTTCAATACCTTATTCATGCATAATTTGGGTACAATTTTTACAAATCCTATTCGTTTCAGTTAATTGAAGCTCACCTTCTTGTTTCTCAAAAACAATGTAAGGTGGGCGTTTTTTGAAATTGTTTCCTTACCCATTTCAACACACGAATTACCCACTCTGAAAGAATAATGATATCTTTCTACCACGCTTTCCCCCGCATTACTTTATTCGGTTGTGATTGTTGCTGGAACTCAGATAACGTCACCCTAATCTCTTATCTCACAACTTCATAAATAAATTTTTATAACGATTCCTCTAAGTTCATACATGCATCCCTACATCATTTTTTGAATTTCCTGCTTGTTGTTCCATTCACTCATAAAATTTATGAGTAATGATCATCCATCGTTTACCTTCTCTAAGTGCTGGAAAGAAATTTCTTGTTTTATCCGACATTACATTATAAACATCTCATAAAAATATCTGAGGAAAATAACGTTATAGCAATGGTTATTATGAATACAATTTGATTTACCCTACTTATAATAGTAATCTTACCATTTCAGAAGTTTGACACAGCTCTAGAAAAAGCTTATAAAGAAAAGTGAGGTTCCTAATATTCATTTCTAGGATTTAAGGTGTATATCCAAAAATCGCAAATGAATGCTCAGGACATAAAAAGTAGGATCACACGGGATACTTACTCACATGTTATACAAGGACTTCAAGAAACTGGGTGGATTAATTTGCTAACGAATTATTCGAGAAGAAAAACTCATGTTAGAAGTTTTCGTTTCAAAGCAAATACACCAACTAAATAACCAAAAATATTGATAGTGAAAAAGGAGAAACAAAACATGAAAGAAATCAAATCTGAACAGGAATTCAAAGGCATCATCGCAAGCGAGGAGCCAGTAGTTGTTAAGTTCTTTACTACATGGTGCCCAGATTGCGTGCGTATGGACAACTTTATCGGAGATGTGATGGAAGAGTTCAATAAGTTTGAATGGTATTCTATTAATAAAGATGAGTTCCCAAGTATCGCTGAAGAGTATCAAGTAATGGGTATTCCAAGTTTACTTGTATATCAAAATGGCGAGAAGCTAGGCCACTTACATAGTGCTAATGCAAAAACTGAAGAGCAAGTTACTGAGTTTTTAGAAGCATACTAAGATGAAAACCCTCTGAAAAATATTTTCTAGAGGGTTTTTATTTTTTCAAAAATCAGCTGTCAGAATTGTACATATTTGAACTCCCTTCTCCTCCACCCCAAAAACCGCTTTCATATCCTAACTTTGCACTTTACAACATGTTTTTCCTTCACGAAACTTTGTTATCCCCTTCTTAAAAAGCTATAAAACGTCAACAATGTTTGTATAGACCCACACGACATTCGTTTGATACTCTATTTATAGAAAGAAATTCCTTGTAGAAAGGTGAGTGATTAAAATGGATACTCTTTCTAATAAAGAAGCTGATAAAGGTGCTATTGTCAGCATTTTGGCCTACATATTTTTATCCTCTATGAAAATCATCATCAGTTATATTACCCTTTCTAGCGCATTACGTGCTGACGGTTTAAATAACTTAACGGATATCGGTGCTTCTTTAGCGATATTAATTGGTCTAAAAATCTCTCGAAAACCTCGTGATCCAGATCATCCATATGGGCATTCGCGTGCAGAACAAATTGCATCACTTGTTGCTTCTTTTATTATGGCAACGGTCGGATTAGAAGTTGTTATTAGTGCCATTCAATCTTTTTTAAATCCAAAACAAGCAGCACCTAATGTACTTGCTGCATGGGTAGCTTTATTTTCTGCTGTCGTTATGTACTGTGTGTATTTGTATACGAAAAAGATTGCAGCACGCACAAAAAGTAAGTCATTAGAAGCAGCTGCAAAAGATAATTTATCAGATGCTCTCGTAAGTATTGGTACAGTAGTAGGTATTGTCGGTTCACAGTTCCAAATGCCTATTTTAGATCCTATCGCCGCTTTAATTGTCGGCCTTATTATTTGTAAAACTGCATGGGAGATTTTCGTAGAAGCTTCGCATATGCTAACGGATGGAATCGATCCAGATAAGATGGAAGAGTACGCTGATGCTATTGAACATATTGGTGGCGTGGAAAATATCGTAGATATTAGAGCGCGTATGTACGGGAATCAAACGTACGTTGATATTACAATTGAAGTAGATGCTCGTATGGATGTTGGTGAAAGTCATTGTATTACTGACAACATTGAGGCTATGCTTCGGAAAAAGTTTGGCATTTATCATGCACACATTCATGTTGAACCAATGGAAAAAGAACCTATTATGACATAGGTTCTTTTTTAATGAACGTTTTATGAAATATAACACATAAAACGAGCCAGCTACCGCCCGCTGCCCATCCTGCTAATATGTCAGATGGATAGTGAACGCCAAGATATATTCGGCTAACTGAAATAGATAATACAACAAAGCTCGCTATAAAAATAATCAACAATTTTTTATGCAATGTAATACGTTCTTCTGTAATTGTGACGTATGCAATAAATCCTAAAAAAGCAGTAGCATTCATCGTATGACCGCTCGGAAAACTATATCCAGTTGCAGTAACAAGTTGTGTTACATCAGGTCTTGCTCGTTCGTACCATAGTTTAAGCATACTGTTTAAATAACGAGATCCATAATAATTAATTGTTAGAAGTAATGCACTAAGCAATTTTTTTCTAACGAGAAAATACATTACAAGAATGATGAGTAACGGAAAATATATTCTTTTGGAACCGATAAAAGACATCCAAGTAAAGTAGGCTGTCAAGTAGTCGTTTCGAAAACTTTGAATAAAATGCGCGACTATATTGTCAAATTTCTCAATACAAGCGGTATGATACGAAAGTGATAATACGACAAAACAAATGAGTAGCGTAAAACTTAACAAGTATAAATGTCGATATCGTTTCACATACATAACCTCACTATGCAAAAAAATGGAGCGGTTGTTTTAGTTTTCCTCTCCATTTCTTTTTTATGCATAGTTTATTAAAAAATATAATTGTTAATTGTTTCTTTCATTGTTGGAATATCTTCATTCGTTACTGTAAAGCGAATCACTTTCTCATCAAGATCAAGTGCTTCTGCAAATAAACCTGCTAATCCGCGAGATTTTCTGTCTACTTCCATAATAATCTCTAGGCGATCGTAAGCACTTGGCAAGATCAACAATTCTAGTTCATCTAATTTCCCATAATACTGTCCGGAAACAGGAACAAACTCAAATTCTTGTGCGAATGGAACTTGCTTACGTAGTCGATACGGTAATTCTTCACACTCAATATGACGCGCTTTAAAGCCTAATTGATTGACACTCTCTAACACACTATTTAATAGTGCATTTGGCAATACTTGAATGTAATCACGATCACTTGGATCTATACTACGTTTAATATCAAGGCCTGTGTGTATCCAAACTGTTTTCATTCCAAGAGTAAGCGGTGTTTCAACTGGCATTTTAAATGAAAATGGAATTTCTCTTTTTTCATTCGGCTCAACAGAAAAAGGTTCTGTTAAACGAACTCGCTCTAAATCATGTGTTGTTGTTACTTTTTTATCATCCACTTCTCGAATATACGATGTTGATAACGTTAAGTAAATGCTTTCAATTTGTTGGCTAACGGAACCTCCAGTTATGTGAACCTTCCCGAGTATCTCTTCTCCTACAATATACTCATCTTTTTCGAGAACTGTATCTACCTTTGCATTACCAATACCAACGCTTGCTAAAAACTTTTGAAACATGGTACCTCCATCCTTTCTAAAGCAAAAGCTACATCTTTTTTTAAATCTCGTACATTCTCATAGTACGGCGTTTTCATTTGTAACATTCGCATCAGCATTTCACGGTTGTAATTTTCCAAAGTTAATTCGTCATACCATGGTTTTTCATATTTTTCATTAGATTCATAGCCTGCATATAATAAAAATAATGAGAAATGACCAAGCGCATAAAAATCGCTACGAAAGTGAACCTCTCGCATCAAAGCTTGTTCACCTTCATAAGTTGTAGCTCGTTCATCACCCTCACCTTTCAATTTCGCCAACCCAAAATCAATAATACTAATTTGGTTTTCTTTCATTAATATGTTTGGAATGCGTAAATCTCGGTGAATAATACCTTTACTATGAAACACTGATACAATTTCTAATATTTCATATAAAATTTTTAAAACTTCACGTTCTGTATATACATGTCCTTCTAAGAAAATATAATCTTCGAAATTTTTACCAGGCATATATTCCATCACAAAAAAGCTTTTTTTCTCCCATATGAAATGATCGTATAAACTAGGAATTGCATGATGATTTAATGTTTGTAAAATCATTTTCTCTTGTTCAAATGATTTTCTACCAGACTCATATCTTTGTTTACTTTGTCTTAATTGTTTTAAGACTTTATATCTATTTATTTGTAAATCATTAACGACATATGTAACCCCATAACTTCCCATTCCAATTACTGATTCAATTTTATAACGTTCTGCAACAATTGTATTTTTTCGCAGTGGTCTATCAAATAAAGCTAGTATACGACGCCATTTCATCAGCTACTTGAAAAGAAGCTACGGCTTTTACGTTTTCTTTTATAATGATGATGCCCATAACCAGATGAACGTCGTTTATAATCGCTACTTGAATAAGAGCGACCTCTATGGCGATAATCACTACTAGAATACGAACGATATTTTTTCTTTCCTAATAAAGAATCAATAATTTTTTTGAACATCCCTTCACCTCTTGAGTAAAATTTTCTTTTAATTATACCAATAATTGCCGACTTTAGTTGTGACAAGTTTGTAAAGAGTAAAAAACGACGAGTTAAGCCCGTCGTTACTTTCACTCATCTTCTTCATCAAACACTTCATCAATCATACATTTCTCTAATAAATACTCGAATGTAATATCTGCGAGATCTTCAATTTCTTCTCGTTTTGGGACGTATCCTCTTTCAATTAGTTGCTCATAAAAAAACTCCGCAATCTCTTCCGTATCAATTACGACTTCAATTTCCTTCATGAGCATCACTCCTTTATTTCTGTTTTATGAAAAAATCTCAAAAATATGTATATGAGATTAGAAAAATAGTTTTTCTTTTTTATAGGTCATATCCTTTGGACAAGGTGCATACGATGGTAGTACAAGCTATCAAAAAGGGGGATATAATTATGGAATATCAATACGAGGTAAAGCAAGAAGTAGGACAAACAAAAGAAGAGTTCATGCATGAAGATCAATGGGCAGACTCTCTTATTAAATGGCTTTTTATTTTTTTAATAATTGTAGGCATACCTTATACTACATATGTTGTTGTTCAATTCATTCTCTCTTTCTAGTTAACTATTTTTTCTCTGTCAATTTAACTAAATAATTATGAACAACATCCATAACAATTTTGTATTCTTCATCTTTAAATGTATCAAATAACAATTGGTAATCGTTATAAATATCAAGTAATCCATCAATGATTTCTTGACGATTTGTCTTAACACTCACTTTTTTTGAGTTGTTAATTGACTTTAATTTTCCTAAATCTAATTTATTCATACCTGCTTTATCTTGTTTCATTTTCTTCAAAATTGCATTTGCCGTTTGAGCATTAGCAAGTAACGTTAAATCTGACTCATCCGCTTCTAACCATTCACCATCCGTAATTCGTGACAATTCGTATATTGTATCTTCCCATGCGTCATTTTTATATCTCCATACTTCTGTACGAAAACCAACAATTCGAAACACATCTTTATCGTATCCTGTTACTTGCACGAGATCACCAAATGTGAAATGATAATTTAATTCAATCCATTCAGTTTCACCTTTTTTCATATCTTGCTCTGAAACATGCTGCAATGTTTGCTCTACGTAAAATCCATCGTGATTATTGACTTCGTATACGTAAACTCCATCTAAAACCTTCATATTTGTGATTTTACCAACGGTTCCATATAGCGTAATCACGACTATGTCCCCTACGTTATATTTAGGTTGCTTTTTCCTTGCCATCTATATCTCTCCTTTTTTTGACGTCGTGATTTTGATAACAGTATATGCAACCTACATAAAAACGCTTATCACAGAAGCGTATATTCATAAATTTTTTCAATAAAAAATATCATCATATGAAAATTTATTTACAACGTAAAAAAAGCTAGCAAATAGACTAGCTTCATGTCGAAAAAAGTTCATATAGTTTTTATCTATCTTGTATGTATAAATCCCACGCTTCATCAAATATAGACATACTTTCTAGCATTCCACTTAGCTCTAAGTATGAACTAATTTCATCGTAATCTTCAGATTGCTTCGGAAAACTTAAATCATCATACATTGCCTCTGCTAAATTCGATATTTCATTACTAAATAAAGCTGCACGATGCTTCATCATATAGTGGTAAAATGTCTTTTTCAAAAATATTCCCTACCTTTCTAGCTTGGGTACATTATACAAGGCAAAAAAGAAAAAAACCAGCCTAAAAGCTGGTTAAAAGTCGAAATAATTTCTTTTTAATAGACGTGGTCTTCCCATTAATTCTTCATATGTTAGTTGTTTTGGTAAGTCTTTCGTATAAATTAGAAACAATTGATCTTCTATTTCTTTCACTGTTTGATCTGATTGATAGTCCATACCACATGAGGAACAAGAAATGCATGGTGTCTCTTGGATTTCAATGGCTTTCGTACCATCTGGTAATTCCCAATATACAGTATTTAAGCTTTCTTTTGCTTCTGTACTGTCACACCACATACAATTCATACTGCATCACCCTCAGTTTTTTTGTCGTTTTCTTCTAATTTAGCCATTTGTGCTTGATATTTTTTATCTTTCAATTGGTCGCGCTTATCACGTTTATCTTTTAATGTTGCATGCGTTTCATTATCTTCATAGTCTTTACGACGATTCATACGCTGTAAATCGTCTGGAACAAGGTTAAATTTCTTATCGCTCATAAGACCCGCGATACCAACATCTGAACGTTTTTCTTCGTAGTTTGGATAGATTTCTTTAAAGTACCCTTCTGCCCTTCCTGGAATATAGCTTTCTGGCTCTGGATACGTTGTAATAACACCTTCAAAGTTACGAAGTACAACTTTATCTGCACTTTGCGAGATTAAATAGTTTGGCTGAAGCGCAATTTTACCGCCTCCTCCTGGTGCATCAACTACGAATGTTGGTACTGCATAACCAGACGTATGTCCGCGTAAACCTTCGATAATTTCAAGACCTTTAGAAACTGGTGCACGGAAATGACCAATACCTTCAGATAAGTCACATTGATAAATGTAGTATGGACGTACACGGATTTTTACTAAGTCATGCATTAGTTTTTTCATAATTGGAACGCTGTCGTTAATACCAGCTAAAATTACTGCTTGGTTTCCGACTGGAACACCAGCATTGGCTAACATTTCACATGCTTTTTTCGATTCTTCAGTAATTTCAATAGATGTATTAAAATGTGTATTTAACCATACTGGATGATATTTTTTAATAATGTTACATAAGTTTTCTGTAATACGCTGCGGGAATACTACCGGCGCTCTCGTACCGATACGAATAATCTCGACATGTGGAATCTCTCGTAAATTTTTTAATACATATTCTAAAATTTTATCGTTAATTAGAAGACCGTCGCCACCAGAGATTAATACATCTCGTACTTGTGGTGTTTCACGAATGTAAGCAATTGCATCATCTAATTGTTTCTTCGGCACACCCATTCCAATTTGTCCACTAAAACGGCGGCGTGTACAGTAACGACAATACATAGAACATTGATTCGTTACTAAGAATAATACACGGTCAGGATAACGATGTGTTAACCCTGGAACTGGAGAATCTTCATCTTCATGAAGCGGATCTTCTAAATCATATTTTGTTTTATATAACTCTTCCGAGATCGGTACAGATTGCATCCGAATCGGACAGCGTGGGTCATCAGGATTCATTAACCAAGCATAGTACGGTGTAATATTTAACGGGATCGTTTTCGTTGAAATTTTAACGCCCTCTTCTTCATCAGGTGTTAAGTTAATCACTTTCTTTAAGTCATCTAACGTTTTGATCGTATTCGTTAATTGCCAAACCCAATCATTCCATTGCTCTTCAGTAACATCTTTCCATAATTCGATATCCTTCCAGTGACGATTTGGTTTGTATACATCATGTAACATTGCTATTCCCCCTTTTTATACGCTCATCCTTTATATAAGCAATAGTCATGCCAACTTTACTTTATTGATAAGTAAATGTGCGGAGAACCCTATTACATAAGCGAAAA
Organism: Bacillus sp. TE9106W; assembly: GCF_054062215.1. Classification (NCBI taxonomy): domain Bacteria; kingdom Bacillati; phylum Bacillota; class Bacilli; order Caryophanales; family Bacillaceae; genus Bacillus; species Bacillus sp. TE9106W. Next base: position 57,055 of record NZ_JBSSFA010000010.1, on the reverse strand, counting down.
ATTTTTTTTAAGCACTGTATGAAATTCATACATACTATCATATTCATTACTTTACATATATGTAAACGCTCTTTTATTCGTGCAAACACACAAAAACCGCCAATTATTCGGCGGTTTTGTCGTACTTACTCAGTTTATATTGAAGCGTTTGACGAGGGATGCCTAACATTTTTGCAGCTTGTAGTATATTCCCTTCCGTTTCAATTAACGCTTGATCTATTAATTCTTTTTCTGTTTGATGAAGTGCTTCTCTAAGCGGCAATATGCTCTTCTTCTTCGGAAAACTCTCTTTCCGAAATGTACGCGGTAAACAATTGGCTGTTAATGTATTCCCTTCTGCAATAATGACAGCATGTTCAATCGTATGTTTTAGCTCCCGAACATTTCCAGGCCATTGGTAAGATTGTAGTCTTTCTTTCGCTTCCTTATCCATTTGAAGTACACCTTTTTTATAACTTTTATTATACTCTTTCAAAAAATAAGACGCTAATAATAATACGTCCTCCGTTCTTTCACGGAGCGGCGGAATATATAATGAAAAGACATTTAATCGATAGTATAAATCAGTGCGAATTTTATTCTCTTTTAAACATACTTCTGGTGGCTGATTCATTGCCGTAATAACGCGAACATCTACTTTTCTCGTCTTATTATCACCAATACGACGAATAACACCATCTTCTAATACACGTAGCATTTTCGCTTGTAAATCGAGTGGCATTGAATTCAGTTCATCTAAAAACAATGTCCCTCCATCTACAAGTTCAAATAATCCCGCTCGTTCAATTGCCCCAGTATAACTACCCTTCGTCGTTCCAAACAATAAACTTTCTAATAGAGACTCTGGCAAAGCTGCGCAGTTTTGTGCAATAAACGGCTTGTTTTTCCGTTTAGAAGCTTCATGAATCGCTTGTACAAATAATTCTTTCCCTGTTCCTGTTTCCCCATATATTAAAACATTCGCATCAGTTGGAGCTACTTTTTGTGCTAATTCTTTCGTCTGTTTAAACCGAGCGTCATTCGTCACGATTGTTTCAAATGCAACATGCTTTTTGATCGCTTTTTTTCTAGATGACCGCTTTATTTTCGACTGTAAATCGACTATTGTATCTGTAAGTTTTTGAACTGTGGAATAATCCTTTGCAATTTCAACAGCTCCAGCAATATTTCCATCTATAAGAATAGGTAACGTCGTATTTACTGTGCAAATGTCTTCTCCATTTAAATTTTGATAATGCTGCACTTGATGAACGATTGGTTTTTTTGTATCTAACACTTTCATCAACGTACTTGTTTCCCTAGATAAAGAAGGGAACGCTTCTAACAAATGTTTACCTAACACTTTTTCAATTTTTGATCCATCGTGTTTTGCAGCTACAGTATTATAGAAAATTGTAATACCATTTTCATCTACTGCGTGTATAGCCTCATCAATACTGCCCAAAATCGCTTCAATGACTTCTTGTGTCGAAACTGCTAGCAATGTCATCCCCCCTCTTGCCGGAAATTCAGCAAATACTATGCCGAATTTCCGGCATACCTATGTGCGATTATAAGCATGACGGTTCCGTTCTATTTTTATAACGTACTATTTAGACAAATCTTTTACCCATATATTCATATCTTCTAGCTTATCGAAAATGTAGCAATTGTTCGCCAATCTTCCTGTATACGTATAGCCTAACTGATAAAAGGCTGCATTCATTCCGAAAGAAAGCGATCGAGCAATTGTATAAGAACAGAAAATCGATTTCTCTTGAAGTTCTTCTTCTAACTTAATTAATAAACTTTTCATAAACCCATGTTTACGATATGCAGGTAAAGTAGCACAATTCGTTAATTCTGCATTTCCTTCTTTTATATTCATTTCTGCAGATGCTGTACTAATTATTTTCCCCTCGAATTCATACACATAGTAAATTGTATCGTCTTCCTTCATCGTTTGTTTTACATAACTCGCTTCGTTTAATGGAGTTGGATACACTTCAAATACTTCTCCAAAGACAGCCGCTAATTCTTCTGCATCCTCTTCTGTCGCTTTTCTTAATAGAAATTTCTCTGGGACTATTTTTTCCTTTACCTCTTTTGCTTTTACACCGCTTAAAATGGTATCTTCCTCAGCCCAATGAATACTATTTCGTCTTTCATCATTATTAAATTTCACGAAAAAGTATGCATCATGACCTTGAAAATAATGTGGTAATGTTGCTTCTAATAAAAAACCGAAAGAGAGCCATGTGGAAACATGCTCTCCCTTTCCTTTAACAATACATTTAGTGAAAGAATGTTTCTCTGCTAATTCATCAATTGTTTGGATAATCCTCTCAACATTTCCTGTGTAGTGGTCTACTCGAATACGTTTATTAAAATAGTCCAAAACACCTTCTACTGTATAGCCATTCGTCTGTTCTCTAAAAGATTCATAGTATTTCATTTTTTCACCTCACACCAATCTAGTAATGTACATGCAATAATTTTTGCGGCAGCTATCATTTTATCAACTTCTATATATTCGTTTGGATAATGCGCTACTTTCGTCTCCCCTGGGCCAAATACTATCGTTGGTACACCTGCGATTTGTGTAAATAAGCCTCCATCAGTCCCCCACGGAGATGCTTCAATAATCGGTTTGTTCCCTTCGATTTCAACAAAGTTATGCTCGAGCGTTGTCATTAACTCATGATTTTCTTCCAGTTCACCTGGAACCCATCTTGCTCCAAACCATTCTACTCCTACAGGATTTTCAACAAACCAATTGTCCACATCATTTAATTCCGTAATCCAATTCTCAAACTCTTCTTTTGCTGCCTCTATAGTCTCATTCGGCGCAATACCGCATCTTCCTTCTAAAATTAACGAATCGGGAACAGAACTTGGCCAGCTCCCGCCTTCAATTTTCCCAATATTAATTGGAATTGGAATCGGGATTCCTTTAAATAACGGATCTGTAATTCGATCATTTCTCTTCTCTTCCAGCTTTCTCAAATGATCTACAACAAACATACTTTTTTCAATTGCACTTATCCCTTCATAACGCGTTCCACCGTGTGCTGCTTTCCCTTTCACATGTAGACGAAACCACATAGAACCTTGTTGTTTCGGGAAAAACTTCATATTTGTCGGCTCTGGAATAATGACACCATCCGCTTTATATCCTCGTAATATCGTAGCTAATGTTCCTGCTCCGCCGCTTTCTTCTTCTATTACACTTTGAAAATAAATATCTCCTTTTAATTCAATACGAGATTCAATAATTGCTTCCATCGCAAGCATTAGCGCGACATTGCCGCCTTTCATATCCGTTGTTCCACGGCCGTATATACGATTTCCTATTCTCTCACCACTATAGGGATGATGGTCCCACTGGTCCACATCTCCTTCTGGTACAACATCAATATGTCCATTTAATATCATAGATTTCCCGTCGCCGCTTCCTTTAAGGGTTGCCACAATGTTCGGGCTATCCGAAAAACTTGTACGTGGTGATACAAAATAAGGATGATCTTTCATTTTAGAAAATGAAGGTTCCCAAATATCAAGATCTAAACCTAGCTCGCGCAATTTTTCAATCACAATTGCCTGTGCACCACTTTCATCACCAGATACGCTCTTTTCTTGAATTAATCGTTTTAAAAATTTTACGCTCTCTTCTTCTTGACTCTCAATATAATCACAAATTTGTTTTTTTAATTGCTCCATATATTACATCTCCCCTCATTCAATTACTAGTAAGTTAGAGCCAATTTTAAAATTTGCTTCTGTATGTTGCTTTATATCTTCCACTGTGTATGGGCTCATCAATTCTTGCAAAATAAGTCCCCCCTCCGTTACTTCCATTACTGCCATATCCGTAATAATTAAATCTACACATTTTTTTGAAGTTAATGGTAATGTACACTCCGAAACAATTTTTGCATTTCCGTATTTATCGACATGATTCATCACAACAACGACCCGCTTCGCTTTTTGAGCTAAATCCATTGCTCCCCCAATACCTGGAACGCGTTTTCCTGGAACAATCCAGTTCGCTAAATCACCATTCTCACTTACTTGTAATGAACCAAGAATTGTTATGTCTAGTAAACCTTTTCGAATCATCCCAAACGCTGTGCAACTATCAAAATAACTTGCTCCTGTAATAAGAGAAGTTGGCAAACCTGCTGCGTTACATAAATTTTCGTCTTCATTTCCTTTACTTGGCGTAGGTCCCATACCTACAATTCCATTTTCCGCATGAAACATAACGTTTATATCGTCAGACAAATGATTTGGTACAAGCGATGGTATACCAATACCTAAATTTACAATCATTCCATTCTGTATTTCTTTCGCCGCACGTCTAGCAATTTTATCTCTCACTTCTACGCCCATACCCATTTCCAATTCACTCCTTTCGACGGTACGATATAATTTACAAATACTCCTGGGACAACAATTTCTTCTGGATCTAAACTTCCAAGTGGAACGATTTCCTCTGCTTCTACAATCGTTATATCCCCGGCCATAGCAACGTGAGGGTTCATGTTACGAGCGCTCTTATCAAACACAAGGTTACCAAATGGATCCGCTTTTTTCGCATATACAATCGCAACCTCAGCAGTTAATGCTGTTTCAATTAAATATGTCTTGCCATTCATTTCAACTGTACGTTTTCCCTCTTCTACAATCGTATCAACACCTACATCAACTAATACGCCACCAAGTCCTACACCACCAGCTCGAATACGCTCTGCTAATGTTCCTTGAGGAGAAAATTCAATTTGTAACCTTCCTTCGTTTAGCTGTCTTCCTGCATTTGGATTTGAACCGATATGAGAAGTAATTAATGATTTTACTCTTTCATTTGTAACGAGACGACCGATTCCTATATCAGGAAATCCCGTATCATTTCCAATTAAATTTAAATTTGTAACTCCTTTTTCTAAAATCGCCTGTATTAAAGATGGAGGGGATCCGATCCCCCCAAATCCCCCAAACATTAATGTCATATCATCGTGGAATAAAGAAATTACTTCCTCTATCTCTTTTAATTTATCGAATGTATTCGTAATAGTTGTCATGCGATACTATGCCCTCCTTTTTGCATCATTTCTTCTACACTTTTTGCAAAAATTGAAAGTAATTCATCTAACTCGGAATATGTAGTTGTCATTGGCGGTGCCACAAGCAGTGCACTATCTTCTTTTCCTGCTTGCCCTGAAACAGCTTGGTATAAAAGAAGACCATTTTTAGCTGCAACCGAAATAAGTTCTGACGCCTTTGAAAACGGTTGCAATTCTACTCCGATCAGCAATCCTTTTCCGCGCACATCAGCAATGATTGTCGATTGTTGCTGAACTTTCTGTAGTCCCTTTATTAAATACTCTCCCTTTTCCGCTGTTTTTTCAGGTAAATTATGTTTCTCCATATATTCAATAACAGCTAGAGCTGTTGCTGCAGATAATGGATTTGCACTTAACGTATGCCCACTCATAACAGAACGTGACCCTCGTAAAATCGGCTCCATAACACGGTCACTTACAACCGTCGCTGCCATCGGTGTGTACCCAGCTCCTAAACCTTTACCAAGAGTCATAATATCCGGTTCTACACCCCAGTGCTCCATCGCAAACCATGCACCAGTACGACCAAGCCCAGTCATTACTTCATCAGCAATAAATAAAATATCGTAATAGCTACAAATATCTTTAATAACTTTATAATATTCTTTCGGCGGAACGACTGCGCCTCCAGCTGCTCCAATAATCGGTTCAGCGATAAAAGCGGCAATATGTTCTGCTCCAATTCTTTCAATTGACCTTTCTAGTTCCGTCGCACAGGCAAGCTGACAAGTTGGATATACTTTTTGTACCGGACATCTAAAACAATATGGAGCTGGAATAGTTGGATAATCTTCTAAAATTGATACGAAACGTTGTCTACGGAGTGGATGCCCAGACATCGATAATGCTCCCATCGTAATGCCGTGATAACTCATCCATCGAGACAAAATTTTATGCTTTCCTTGAATACCCCGCTCTTGAAAATGCTGAATTGCAATTTTCATAGCTGTTTCATTTGCTTCCGTACCACTATTTACAAAAAAGCTCCAGTTCAAATCTCCTACACTTAAATCGCTTAATTTCTTCGCTAATTTTTCAGCTGGTTCACTCGTAAACTGTGATCTATAAACGAAAGCAATCTCCTCTGCTTGCTTTTTGATAACGTCCGCAATCTCCTTTACGCCATGCCCAATACCTGCCGTAATTGCCCCTGACGAGCCATCAAAATATTTATTTCCGTTTTGATCATACAAATACACACCTTTTCCATGTGAAATCATTGGATACGGCTGACCAACAAGTGGTTTAATTAAGTAATCGCGCATAGCGCTCCCCCATTTCTCCAATTTGTATATATATATGAAGAAAATTGACGTTTCTTTCATAAAAAAGAACCCTCTGCGAAAGCAGTGAATTTATCAAAAAACTATTATAAAATATACAAATGAGTGCTAAATATCATTTCAAAAACAGAAAATTCAGAACTTAATTCAAAGACCAACCCTTATCTATACGCTCAAATAACCCTCCCTTATATAAAATTAACGCTTCACTAAATATTTTTTTAACATAATGCCAACCTCGCTCAATTGCCGACATTGTGTAAACTTCGACGAAACTCCCTTTAAACTCCTTCCTATTCCCCTACTTTATATGGCATATTTTCAAACAAAATTCGACAATTATCCTTACTAAATCCATAGTGATTATTTGTATAAAAACCAATATTCTACATACATTGCGTTCGTTTTATACAATAAAAAAAGAACCGATTAACCACATTAATCAGTTCGGCACGACGCTCTATTACCGGTTAATACCTTCACTTGCAAAAATGAACCAAAAACAATAGCACAAAATCCTTCATAACTTCATTTCCAATCACCTTTGGGATAACCATATCCCAATTCGTCACTCCTTCCCTCAAAGTCAAACTACCATTCCTTTATAAATTATGTAGGACAATTATCACTTTGTATGTGTATTTGCCTATAATTTAAAAAATCCCTATTTTTCAAGAATTTCAGACCATGCATTTCATCGTCTTCATTACAAATTTTCTCCTTTGGAAACCATTTTTTCGCATAACCTCATCCTTGCTAAGCATATAGTTTTAATGATGACAAAGGAGGAATGTTCATGTCTCAATCTGAAATCGAAAAATATGGACAAGAAGCTGCACGTTACGAACAGCTCGCTCGTTACTATCAATTTCATAATCCAAAAAAATATGTAGAACTATATATGAAATATTATGATGCGCTTACGAATCTTGTACAGGCATATGAAAAAAGAGATTCACAAGAAGCTGCTTTACCTTCACACATAAGATTTTTTCACTCTGCTTCAAATACACCTGCGGTTGATATTTTAGTAAACGGGCAAAAGGTTATTAAAAATATTTCATTTAAACAATTTAGCCCTTATTTAACATTAGTGCAAGGTAAGTACCGAATAGATATTGTTCCTGTCGAAAATGAAACTCCCATCTTTTCAGCTTTAGTACCAATAATGGGAAATCACACTTATACTTTTGCTACAATAAATAATGATAATCATCTACAATTACAGCCTATGCTTGATAATACTCATTTACCAGCAGGTCAGGCAAAAATACGCTTTGCACACTTTTCTCCCGATACCCCTGTTGTAAATGTAAGTTTAAAAGATGGCGATCATTTATTTGAAAATGTACTCTTTAAACAAATAACAGATTTTTTAGAAGTTAGCCCTGGTACAGCTGATATTGAAGTTTCACTCGCAGATAATCAAAGTGTATTGCTAACTATACCGGATTTCAAAGTCGAACCGAACATTATTTATACAATTTCAATTTTAGGTTATTCCACGAAAGACCCTAAATTAGAAGCAGTTATACTTACAAATTAAAACAGTCTACACCATTTATTTGGTGTAGACTGTTTATTTTTGAAATGCAATTTGGAATTCTGTCCAATCGTCATCCGAACGACACATGATGGATCCATTATGTTTTTCTACAATTTGTTTACATACAAATAATCCAATACCAGTTCCTAGCTTTTTAGTAGTTACAAATGGTTCAAAAATCGTTTCTACATTTTCAGCTGGAATCATTGGCCCATTATTTTTTATTACAATTCGAATCGATTGATCTTCTTCAAATACATCAATGATAATTTTCCGTTCTTCTTTCATTGATTCAAGAGCGTCAATTGAGTTCATTAATATATTTAAAAATACTTGTCTCACTTCACTCCGATAACCAGTAAGTGGAATTGGATATGGCAAATTCTTTTCAATCGAAACATTTGCATTGACCAAACTCGGATATAAGAACTGTATAATATCTTGAAACAAGTCATTAAGCCAAAAACTTTCTGATTCATTCCACATTTCCTTTTTCGATACGAGTAAAAATTGCGAAATACGAAAATTTAATTGGTCTAATTCATGAGAAATAATATCTAAATACGATAAACTAGGATGATCTGCCTTTAATAATTTGACAAATCCCATAATGGAAGTAAGCGGATTACGAAATTCGTGTACAAAACTAGCTGACATTTGCCCTAAAATCGTCAGCCTTTCTTTATGTGTTTCGTTAATATATTGCTGTTTTTCCTCTAAGTTTCTTGATATAATTTCCGAGTATTTTAAAACAGTATAATAAATTAATTTGTCAAAACAAGTATGTATTTGGGTCATAATTGGTTTCAATTCACGTGCACTAACATCTAATTCACACATCGCTTCGAAAAGCTCATTTCTTCCCACATTTGCATTATAAACAAAATCACCTATATTAGCATCTGCTCCTGCACGTTCAATAGCAATTTTCTCGCATAATGGCTGAAGATAATTAATATCTTTTTCTTCCATAATAAGTTCAATAATAAACTCTAATAAATCCTCTCCATTTTGAACTACTTCTAGTCTAAATGGATCTTTATCGGAAATTATCATTTTGTTTTTCCAGTTCTCAACGAATTGGTGCCTGTTGTTTTTCAAGTGCGAACAAAATACTTCTTTAATATCCTTATCGATTGGAAAAACCTCCATTTCCTCCATTTCCATGCGACGAATACCCTTTATATTTTGAATATTAACACAAAAATCATGATTCGTTAATAGATTATTGTCACATTTTGTTAATATGTGTTGATAAAATTTTTATAACTTTATTAATTGTTTAGATTGATGCATTCCATTTTCCTTCCTTTCATTCAAATTTTTTTATTCGATGCGACTTTTTTTGCATCCTGATTCATTCTTTCGTACAATAGAAAAGGAAAGGAAAGGTGTGAAAAATATGGTAAATAAAAATGTGGAAGATTATCTCCAAGAAGGCATTTACGGCCAAAAGCAGAACAAACCAGAAGAACGTAATATGTATTTAACTACATTACGTGAGCGTGTAGAAATCGCTTTAACTATCGGTCAAGTAATGCAAAGTAATGTATATGCTGAAGTAGCTAGTAGCATGCGCTCTTCTCACTCATTACAAATATTCCTAAATGGTAGCATTGCTTACCCACATTTATCCAAATATATTAAATTGGCAAATGAAAAAAATGTTCCTTTTACAATTGTTCAAAATAAAGGCATAGAGACACCAATCGGCTTAGTATTATCTCATAGCACTGCTGTTGACAAAGAACAAATTTATGTAGAAGATGCTATTTACAAACAAGAAATGAAGTAAATGGTACACTTGATTAAATGAAATCGTTCTGAAAAGCGTAAAGCAAAAAGTAAAAAACGAGTATGGAATCGTAAACATTTCCTACTCGTTTTTTATTGCGCTATTTACATTCTATATACTTTATTTTTTAATACATACTAATTTCATTTCTGTCATTTCTTCTATTGCATATTTAATTCCTTCACGCCCTGTGCCGCTTTCTTTCACACCACCGTAAGGCATATGATCTACTCTGAACGTCGGAATATCATTTATCATGACACCACCAACTTCTAATTCATCAATTGCACGCATTGCTTTAAACAAATTATTAGTAAATACGCCTGCTTGTAGACCGTAACGAGAATTATTTACTTGCTCTATGGCCTCATCAAATTCTTTAAATGTATTTACTGTCATAAGTGGGCCGAATACTTCTTGGCACTGTACAGATACATGCTCTGGCACATTTGTTAATACAGTTGGTTCAAAAACCCTTTCATCACGTTTGTTACCGCCATATAAAACGTTTGCTCCTTCTTTAACCGCTTCTTGCACCCAGTTATCGATACGCTCAACATCTTTTTTCGAAATTAAAGCTGATACATCCGTTTCCTCAATCAGCGGATCACCAACAACAACTGTTTCCATCGCTTTCCGTAACTTTGATAGAAAATCATCCATTCTCTCTTCATGTACAAAAACACGTTGCACCGAAATACAAACTTGTCCATTATTAACAAATGCTCCCCATTTTACACGTTCAATTAATTCATCTGTTAATTCTACATCTTCATCAATAATAACTGCAGCATTTGATCCTAGTTCTAACGTAACTCTCTTTAACCCAGCCTTTGCCTTAATTCCAATTCCAACTTTCGGACTTCCTGTAAAAGTAATGGAAGCCACATCATCATTTGTAACTATTGCTTCACCAACAGTTGAACCGGGGCCAGAAATAATATTTAAAGCTCCTTTTGGCAATCCTGCCTCTTCAAATAGTTCGATTAATGCGTAAGATGATAGAGGCGTTTGATCAGCTGGTTTTAATACAACTGTATTTCCAGCAGCAATTGCAGGACCAACTTTATGTGCCACTAAATTTAATGGAAAATTAAATGGTGTAATAGCCCCTATAACCCCAATCGGTTTTCGTATTGTGTATGCAATACGCCCATCTGCACCAGGTGCTGCATCAAGTGGCAGTGTCTCACCGTATATACGCTTCGCTTCTTCAGCTGCAAATTTATATGTTTGAACGGTACGATCTACTTCTCCCCTTGCAGCACGTATTGGTTTTGCAGCCTCTTTTGCAATAATCTCTGCAAATTCTTCTCTTCTTTCATCCATTTTTTGTGCGACTTTCTCTAAAATAGTCGCACGATCATATGCAGATAATGTATTCATTTCTTTCATGGCATTTTTTGCAGCAGCAACAGCCTCTTTTACATCTTCTTCCGTTCCTTGCGCAATTTCCGCTAATGTTTCTTCAGAATATGGTGCATATAATGGTTTATACGTGTTTACAGACTTCCAATCTCCATTTATATATAAATGCTTTTTCATAATTCTTCTCCTTTCAAATATATGTATACAACAATACTTCACCTAGTGAAAGGTCTGACTTATTTCATTGTAACATAGTCCTTATTTTGCCAAAAATATTATGCTCAAAAAAAACTCTGCCATCTAGCAGAGTCTACGAACTAATTTGTTCTTGTAATGAAATTTGTTTTTCATCTTCTAAAATAACAATTGATTCTATAGTTTTTGTAACTTCTAGTCTCTTTATATAGTGTCCATCTAATTCTTTCACGCAAAACTTATAATTTTCGATTTCAATGAAATCCTCTTCAGCAATTTCTATATTTTTCGTTAAAATCCATCCACCAATTGTATCAACACCATTATCATCTATCGTTAAACCTAATAACGTATTTACTTCACTAACAAGTACTTTTCCCTCTAGTATCGTTTTCGTTTCACTAACTTGTTGAATTTCTGGCTGTTCATCTGTATCAAATTCATCTTGAATATCTCCAACTATTTCTTCTAAAATGTCTTCAACAGTAACAAGTCCAGACGTACCACCATATTCATCTATCAATATAGCAATATGTGTTCTTTGTTTTTGCATTTTTAAAAATAAGTCGTGTATTGGGATAGAGTCGATAACTAAAATAATCGGCCTAATATATTGCTCTACTTTCTTATTACGAACCGCTTTATGCTGCACAAAATCTGTAAAAATATCTTTAAAGTTCACAAAGCCTATTACGTGATCTTTGTCTCCATCAACAACTGGATATCTCGTATATTTTTCCTGAGACATCTTTTGCAAAGCTTCTTCAGCAGGCATTTCTTTACTTATAATATGCATTTCAGTTCGGGGTACCATTATTTCTTTTGCTATACGATCATCAAATTCAAAGATTTTATTTACATATTTATATTCAGACTGATTAATCTCTCCATTTTTGTAACTTTCTGAAACTAACAACCGTAATTCTTCTTCTGAATGAACTTCATCGTGCCCTTTCGGTGGTTTCAGCCCTAACAACTTCGTAATAATTCGGGCTGATCCATTTAATAGCCAAATAAATGGAAACGCCATACGATAAAAGAAAGTTAACGGTTTAGCAACAAATAAACTTACCTGCTCAGCTTTTTGAATCGCAAATGTTTTTGGGGCCAATTCCCCTATTACAACATGTAAAAATGTAATAAACAAAAACACTAAAATTACAGCAAAAATGTCTGCTAGTTGAGTAGAAATGTTCAAATTCACAAAAAGCGTGTCAAACATTTGCTTTAACGCTGGTTTACCGAACCACCCAATTCCCAGTGCTGTAACTGTTATTCCTAGCTGACAAGCAGATAAATATTCGTCTAAGTTTGTAATGACTGTTTTGACAGATGTTGCACGATTATTTCCTTCTGCAATTAAATAGTCAATTCGTGAACTTCGTACTTTAACAATTGCAAACTCTGCTGCAACGAAAAATGCCGTTAAGGCAATTAAAACAATCACTATACTTATACTATATATGTCCAAATACTTTTCCTTACTTACATTGTAAGTAAGGAAGCCACCTCCTACTTAATTTTATTCAAGTGAAGTAAGCATTCTAATACTCTAACAAAATTCTACATTAGCAACCACCTTTTTATATATTATATGCATACATAAAAAAGATATTTATCATTATGATAATCTAATTTATTTCCCTCAGTCAAATGATTCTAAATGTTAATATAAAATATTTTTATATACACGATATATTCTTTATAGCTTCTTTTCGTGAAAAAACACTTTCTTTGCCGATTCCACACTTCTTTTGTCATACCAGAAGGGAACTTCCTTCATAGATCGAAATCATTCAACAGGATATATATAGGAGGGATTATTTTGGAATATAAAACACCATTTATCGCAAAGAAATTAGGTGTTAGCCCAAAGGCTGTTGTCCGGATTGCACAACAATTAAATCTTACAATAGAAAAAAATAAATATGGTCACTTTATTTTCACACAAGATGATTTAGACCAAATGTTAGAATACCATCGTTCACAAATAGAGCAGTCTCAAAACACTCACCCTACTCAAAAAACATCATCAAATGATGTTGAAGAATTAAAAACTCAAGTAAATACAATTGTTCAAAACATATCATCGCATGATTTTGAACAATTAGCCGCTCAATTAAACACAATTACGAGAAGACTAGATCGAATGGAAGAACAAATGCAAGATAAGGCAAATGATGTTGTTACATACCAACTTTTACAACATCGCCGTGAAATGGAGGAAATGTTAGAGCGAATTCAAAAGCTAGAAGCTGGCCTCAAGAAAGAAGAACCAATATATATTACTCCCGATACAAAACCAACATATGAACGTGAAAAGAAACCGAAGCGCCGTAAAATGATTTTTAGTATATTTGGATTATAATTTTTAGACCCTTATTAAAATAATAAGGGTCTTTTTCATGAAGAATGATTTCATTTTAAAATAGTATTCTCTTTATTATACATATTCATTTCTTTTTATTTGGTTAACATAATATTCTTACTGTATTCTGCGATTAATGCCTGTGCATGGGCATTCCCTTGAATCACATCTCGAAATTCTTTTAAAGAATACAAATGCGTAGCCCCTTTTCGGGCATGAATTCGTACTGGTACACCTTGTAAAGTATCATGAAATTGGAATGGCTTATCTATCGGTTCAATTGGAAAACCGAGTGTTAATAAATACATATACATTCTTTTTGTAACTGCTGCAATATACCATTCTGCTCTCGTTTCTAATGCATGCATAAATAAAATAGCTGTTAGTCTTTTGAAGTGTCCTCTCCCACGAGACGTTTTCGCGATACTTAACTTGCCGATTTCATATACATTTTGCAAATCTTTCACTAAATCATTTTTAGAAAACGGATAGAAAAACTCAGAATTCGATTGCTCTGGTACCGTATACTTAATACATTCTACTGTACCGATATGATGCTCATCTTCTATTAATAAAAATCGTGATGGATTTAAATTACGTTCTACGAACATTAAGTTTCTTTCTTCACAAAAATCTCCCCATAGTTGCTCGAACCAAAAATGTTCTTCCTTTGTTTGAACACGCTGGAACATATTTCCCCGCCTTTCCCATCGCCGCTCTGTTTTTTGATAACGCTTACGCTATCTATCATATAAGAACAAATCTTCGTATGCAACTAAAAATATTTATGACTTATTATATTCTGCAAAACGAATTAAATTCCATCATAATCGTCTCTTATCCCTCATGTACCATCCTTCTCACAACATATTTATATTACTTGCAAATTCATATCATATGAAGCCGTCTCCCATACTGCATATAATTCTTCTTAATCTAAAAAAATCCTTTATAAAAAAGGATTTCTTTTACTTCTTCATGCTTTTTAACCACTTCTCAAAAATTTGTACCATTCCATGTTTTCCAGCTAATTTCTCTTCCCCTTGCTTCGTTTTATATGGATATAATTGTAAGAAAACACCACAACCAGACTCAATTTTTTTACTATGCATATGACTTCCTGGATATACACAAATGACTTCATAAATGGCCCTTCGATGATAGACTCGCTTTCCATCCTGTTCTTCTACAAATTTTATAGACCAGTACTTATACATTTGCTCAGTTGCTTTCGTATTCCCAACGTGCTGAAAAATATTGTACATTGGGCTATACTTCACTTCAATAATAATAGAAGATTGATAGACGTATTTCTCTTCCTCCTTTACATAACAGTCTAAGCGAATATCTGGCTTCTTCGTATCTTCTCCATTATAAAAATTACTCCCTTTACTTAATGCAATAAGAGGATGTGTTTCAATTAAATCATTAAATGCGACATGGACTTTCATATCATCTCGATGTAAAACTACTGTCGTTCCATCTTGTAATCCATCTACATAAAAATGTTCTTGTATTTGTTCACGAATGGAATTTCTAGCTTCAAAACCAATTTGCTCTAACATGGAAATAACGATAAAAAAAGCATAATATTCATACACTAAAAAAGTTGGTTTATAAACAAATAATAAAGATGGAGATTGATCTGTATATTGTGGGAGTAAATCTAAATGCTGTAGTAATTGTTGATGTGGTATCGGTAAATTATGTGCGTTCATTCTACCCGTTTCAGAAACTTCTCTCCAAAATGGAGAATGCATTAAAGTTTGAAAGTATTGTACACTATCATGTACGAAATGCGCTAAAATTTTATATTCTTGTATCTTCATAGAACTTTTTCGTAAATCCGCCTCTTTTAGTAAATGTATATTTTTATATTTTTGTTTCTCTCTATCGGTCACTGATCCATTACGCTCAATTGTTTGTATAATCGTTTTTACAGCTTGAAATTCTTCTGATTTCTTCTTTTTTTCTCTTTCTAATATTTCAATTGTTTGACGCAAAAAACTTTCGGCTTCAAGTAAATAAAGATAAAATTGCATCGCTTTAAATTTAAGAAATGCATTTTCCGTACTATTTTTTTGTTCGGTAAACTTACGATTATAATATTTTGCATACGGTTTTCTTTCCGCCACTACCGCTCCTTTCCTCGTTACTTTCCGCTCCTTTTCTTCCCATTTATATTCATGTATAAATTTTGAACTCGATTCTATTTTTTTAAAAATTTGCTTTATCTTTTTCATTTTTTGTGGCAACTTTCTAAGTAACACTAGATAAGAAGAATCTTCAATATCGCTCAGTGCAGAGAAAGTCTTTTTATAATAACCTCTATCTAAAATCAACTCATTTAAAATTGACTTCACATAGTTTTGAATCATTTCAAATTGGTCATCAAAAAA
This sequence comes from Bacillus sp. TE9106W, assembly GCF_054062215.1. Lineage (NCBI taxonomy): Bacteria > Bacillati > Bacillota > Bacilli > Caryophanales > Bacillaceae > Bacillus > Bacillus sp. TE9106W. The sequence goes on along the minus strand of NZ_JBSSFA010000010.1, from coordinate 40,999 downwards.
ATTTTTGGGGACGACTTGAAAAGCGCCATAATACGTTCGATCTTCTATATTCACCTCAAAATGATATAAACCACAACGCCATGGATAAAAGAATTCCGTTTTTCCATGTTCATATATTAATACCTTTTGTTTTTTTTCATTTATTTCATATTTTGTCTCTTTTATATTTTTCTGTCCCTCATATACTTTATTCCATATAAAAGTAATATTCATTGGATTTTCATAATGGTATTGCAATCTAATTGGTTTTAATTCTTGCACTTTATAAATACATTGAACTAATGCTGTAGTGGAGGTACAAAGACGATTTAATAAAATATATTCCCCCTTCGTTTCCGCCCCAATGATTAACTTTAATACAAAAGGGAGCGTTTCTTTCGTATCAACGATTTCTGTTTCATATCGCCCTTCATTTTGCATAACCATACAACTCCAGTTCTCTACGCTTTTCTCTTATATATGCTAAAGAGTGTTCAAATGTAGATACTCTGTTTGCAAGTGAAGATTGCAAAAGAGGTACCAATGTTGCCCCCCTTTTTACTTCCTCTGAAAGTAAAGACCCAACCATCATTTCAGTCCCTCTTATTTTCGTCAATACACGTTGCTTTATTTGTAAATCAAATCCTTCTTCTCTACTGATCATATAGGAATGATTATTTTGGAACGGTATATTTTGCAAGTAAGTAGCTATTGCATTTGCGCATCGAAAAGAAATTCCCTTTGACGTATCGTGTGATGACAATACACCATGTAACTTATCTAATAGCTCTAACTCTTCTTCAGAAAACACCTCAATCATCGTTTTATTCCTGACCCAATTTATACGAAATTCTCCTGCAGTTACTTTCAGAGGTGGTTGTAATACAACTTTCTCTTGCTCCATACACATCTCACAAAATGGAACCTTTCTTAAAGTTATTACATTCGTCCGATCTAATAATCGATCTGAGAGTTCCTTCGTTGTTTCATCAAAATTCACAGTACCAACAAACATAATATTTTCTCCCATTTCAATTGTTGGTGGAATTGGATTTTCTTCCTCTTGTACACCTTCATACAAATTTAAAATACGGTTTTGCTTTTCAAGTTGAAGAACAGATAGAAATGGAGTAAACCAATGCTCAATATGTGACATATTCATTTCATCAAAAACGATTATATACAGCTGATTTTGATTTTCTTTTGCCTTCATTAACGCTCTAACTAATTTTGTTTCACTTTCAATAAAAGTTCCATTTGGGTGAAGGTAACCCAGTAAATCATGGGGTTCTTGATACGATGGTGAAACCGGAATCCAAACTAATTCTTCCCCATATTGTAATCCAAGTGCTTCTGCATAAGCTTGCACAAAACGGGATTTCCCAGCGCCTGGTATACCACCCAGAATCGTCAACATATTTGTTTTTGCACTTATATGAAAGTTATAAATATCTGTTTCATCCAAATATAGCCCTTTATTACGTACAAAACTTTTTACATACTGTAAAAAGACGGATTCACGCTCATCCCATTCCCATTCATCCTTTTGCACTTTTATTTCCTCTACTTCTACAAGCTTACCTTCTTCAGTTATTCGTTTTTTTAATTGCTCATACACATGATTGCTTACAAAATATAATTGATCTTCTACCGCTATTTCTACATACTTCATCCAGTCATTAATTTCTATATACTTGCATTCCCGCTGCTGTTCAAAATATGCGATTGAACTAATTGACGATGACTTTAAAGATATATTTCCATATAACCTTCCCTCGTGCCACAATAACTCAGGCGGCTCAAAGTCTTTCGGATATTTTGGCATTAGAAATGACAAATAACCATTACTAAGTTTTCTTTCTAAAGACTCCCCCTTTTTATAATCGGAAACTTTAGGTACTGGAATCATTTTATAACCGTTTGCGATTTCTCGCGGTTCTTCTGTACAAATTAACTCTACGTATATATGTCCTCTTTCATAATAAAGACGAAACATAACCAATTGCTTTTCTAATTTTCGTTTCTTTAATTCCGAAAAGACTTTTTCATTCTTTTTATTGTTACATAAACCTTCAAATACATATGGTTCATTTTTCAATTGCTCTTGCAACGTGAATGGTATTGGCGATAGGCATTGTATAAAGAAATTCTCTCCACTCTTCTCACTCTCTACTTTTGTAAACTTCCCAATAAACCTCATATAGTACATGCGTTTTATAAAACTTGGCTGAAGAGCTTTATGTAATTTCACCTTCGTCACCTTCTTTTTTCATACTATTCTTAGTGTATGAAAGAAACGCAAAACTAGAAACAAAAAACCTGACGTTATCCGCCAGGTTCAAAATGAAATCGTATATTAATGAGATGGAAATGCATTTTTCTCTTGTAAAATGGCATTATGAGCAATTTTCATTTTTGCAAGTACATATCGTAAACGATCTTCAGCGTTTTCATCTTTATTTTGCTGTAATTCCGCCAAATTCTCTACAGCACTCGCTAAATTTTCAATCACTCCTCGCAGTTCAGGATGATGATTAAAAAAAGATTCTTGCACTAATACTTTCCTTACTTCACTCGCTAAATCAACAATTCTCGTCAACTGTTCTTTTCCTTCCATTTTCATCCCTCCTGAATATCTTATGTATTAAATATTCTATAGACAAAGAAAAAAGCCCTTTAAATGAAAAGGACTTTTACATTTTTATATTTCCAGTCAATAACATATATAGAGATGTAACAGCTGCTACTACAATTGCCCACATTACATATCTCTCTATACCAGTAAAACAACGATTTCCTTTTTCTTTTCTTGCATACACATAAACAATGATTCCAATCCCGTATACGATTGAAACGAGCAATAAATTCTTCAAACCAGCTGCATAAATAAGCCATACAGAGTAAAGTGAAGCAATTAAAGCTAGCGAACCATTTTTGACTTTTGCATCTTTTAGTTCATTTGTAATTACTAATTTAAATTGGAATAACGCTGATAATAAATATGGTACTAAAATTGATGTTGACGCTATGAAATACATAATTTGATATGTTGATTCTGAAAACAGAACGATTATAAATATAACTTGGGCAACGCCATTTGAGATCCATAATGCCATATGCGGCGTTTGTTTTTTATTTGTTTTCGTAAAGACTTTCGGAAACACGCCATCTTTTCCTGCTACGTGGGAAATTTCAGAAACAAGTAAAAACCAGCCTATTAATGTACCTACAAGCGAAGCAACTAACCCAATGTTTATCGCAACTGCCCCCCATGTCCCAACAACATGTTCTAATACATGTCCCATTGACGGAGTTTCTAAAACAGAAAGTTCTCCTCTTGTCATCGCTCCCATTGACAAGACAGAAATTAAAATATAAATAGACATTACTAAAATAAGTCCTAATACTGTCGCTTTCCCGACATCTCGACTATTTTTTGCTCTTCCAGATAATACTACCGCTCCTTCAACCCCGATGAAAACCCAAAGAGTTACAAGCATTGTATTTTTCACTTGACCTAGTATAGAGGAAACTGAAATAGTTCCTTCCCCCCAAAAATCCTGTGTAAATGTATCCCAGCGAAACGCTGTTACCATTACAACAATAAATAATACGATTGGAACCAATTTTCCTATCGTTGCAATCACATTCATAATAGATGCTTCACGAATGCCAAATAAAATTAGAAAATGAAGTGTCCATAATAAAAGTGATGCTCCTACGATAGACGCAACACTATTTCCGCCCTTAAAAATTGGGAAGAAATAACCTAATGTACTAAACAGTAACATAATTGTTGCAACGTTTCCTAAAATCCCTGCTAACCAGTATCCCCAAGCACTGTTAAATCCAATATATTCACCGAAACCAGCACGTGCATAACTATAAATCCCGCCCTCAAGCTCTGGTTTCTTTCTTGCTAACGTTTGATATACGAGCGCGAGTGGAATCATTCCCATCGCTGTAATACACCAGCCAATTATGATAGAGCCACTATTTGCTCCTACTGCTAAATCATGCGGTAAACTAAAAACACCGCCACCAACCATTGTTCCGACTACTAATGCAATTAATGGAAAAAATCCTAACTTCTTTTCTATTTGTACCACCCCATCTGTCATTCTAGGTGTTATGTTCGTTCAACTATTAAAGTCACCTTTTTCTCTAATAGACGCTTCTCTTATATTTTTTCAGGAAAACATTACTTATTCTAAAAGAAAATGAAGAAAAATGGAATACTTTTTTGAAAAAATGTATAAGTATGCACAAAAAAACCGTTCATTTTGTAATGAACGGTCATTTCATACATATAAATTTGTATATTTCTTGTAAATTTAACGAAGTAAATTCTCTTTTTGTAAAAATTGTTTCGCTACTTCTTCACTATTTTTACCATTCACATTTACTTCATAATTCATTTTTCGCATTTCTTCATCTGTAATCTTTCCAGATAATTTATTTAATACTTTTTCAAGTTCAGGATATTTTTGTAACGTCTCTTTTCTTAATAATGGTGCACCTTGGTATGGTGGGAATAACCCTTTATCATCTTTTAGCACTTTAAGTCCGTATTGCTCCAATTCACTATCTGTTGAATATGCATCGATTACGTTAACATCCCCTGATTGAATTGCACTGTAACGTAATTTCGGTTCCATCGTTTTCACATTTGAAAACTTATAGTTATATAACTTTTGCATTCCTTTATAACCGTCTTCACGATCAGCAAATTCTAATGTGAATCCTACTTTCGTATCCTGTGCAATATTTCCTAAATCAGAGATTGTATTTATATTATTTTGATCTGCTATTTTTTTCGGCATAGCCAGTGCATATGTATTGTTATACTCCATCGGCTTCAACATAACCATATTATATTTCTTTTCCATTCCAACGCGAGCCTGCTCATATACTTCATCCCGATTTGTACTTTTTGGCTCTTCTTTCACGAAAGTAGATAAAGCTGTTCCCGAAAACTCAGGATATATATCTACTTCTCCTGATTTCAACGCTTCAAATACAAATGCTGTTTTGCCAAGACCTGGTTTTAATTGTACGTGTAAATCGGTATCTTGTTCAATAAGCTGCTTATACATTTGAACTAAAATTTCAGGTTCTGATCCAAGTTTGCCCGCAATAACAATATCTTTCTTTTCTGTATTCCAAAGAAATGGAGAAGCAACCATTATACAAACGATACATATCGTCAATATAACACGCTTAGACGAGCGTTTTGGCTTCTCAAGCACTCGAAGTACTACATCAAAGAATAAAGCGAGTAACGCGGCTGGTACGGCCCCTAAAATAATAAGTGCATGATCATTCCGATCAATACCAAGTAATATGAGTTTACCGAGTCCGCCAGCACCTATAAGAGCTGCTAATGTAGCTGTTCCAACAATTAATACCATTGCCGTACGAATACCGGCCATAATAATTGGTAAGGCAAGAGGAAGCTCTACCTTCCACAGTCTTCTCCAACTATTCATCCCCATAGCTTTCGCTGCTTCGATTAAAGATTCATCTAACTCCCGTATTCCTGTATATGTATTGCGTAAAATAGGTAATAGTGCATATACAACTAATGCAATAACGGCCGGGATTTTTCCGATTCCTACCAACGGAATTAATAGTCCGAGTAATGCAAGTGATGGGACGGTCTGCATAACTGCAGAAGTTCCTATAATCAACTCAGCCATTCTTTCTTTTCTCGTTAATAAAATGCCAAGCGGTACCGCAATAATTACTGCAAAAAATAATGAAATAAGCGATATTTGTAAATGCTCACTTAATGCAGTTAGTAATTCTATTTTTCGTTCTTGAAACGTTTGTATAAAATCAGTCACTGTTTAGCCTCTTTCCTTCATTTGTTCAACAATATAATTGACAATATGACGACTCGTTAAAGCTCCAACATATCGACCATTTTCTTCAACTGGAACGACTTCATCAGCTCGCAGACGAACTAATGCTTCTTGTAAAGAAGAATGTAATGATAGTGCCTCTCCTTCTATCCGCATACTTTCATCAAGTGGCAATACATCTTCTATACTTTTCCCCTCATACCAAGGTCGTCCACGATTTCCAATGAACTCTTCTACAAATTCGTTTTTCGGATTATGTATAATTCCTTCTGGTGTATCTAATTGAACAACTTTTCCTTCTTTCATAATACAAATACGATCTCCAAGTGATAACGCTTCTTGCATATCATGTGTTACGAAAACAATTGTTTTTTGAATCTTTTTTTGCAACTGTACAATATCCTTCTGAAGCTGCTCCCTACTTAACGGATCTAACGCACTAAACGGTTCATCCATAAGAACGATTTTCGGATTTGCGGCTAATGCCCGTACGACACCGATACGTTGCTTTTGCCCTCCTGACAATTCATCTGGCATACGATTACGATATACGTCTGGATCTAGTCCGACCATCTGTAGCAACTCATCGACACGGGCTTTTATTTTTTCTTTGCTCCACTTTCTCATTTCAGGAACAACTGCAATATTTTCAGCAATTGTCATATGCGGAAACAAAGCGATTTGTTGCAACACATATCCTATATCCCAGCGTAATTCATTAATATTATATTGTTGAATATCTTTTCCATCGATTAAAATTGAGCCTTCTGTCGTTTCAATTAAACGATTAATCATCTTCATTGTCGTTGTTTTCCCGCAACCACTTGGACCAATGAGAACAAAAAATTCCCCTTTTTTAATTTCTAAATGCAATGAATCCACTGCTTTTGTGCCATCTTCATATGATTTTGACACTTGATTAAACTGAATCACAAATACAACTCCTTTATCGTTGTTTCCTTTATTTTGATGGAATATGGAATTCATTTCAAATGATACGCATTATTCTACAAAAAAAGAGCTCACATTTGAGCTCTAACGGTCTAACAATATTGTTTTCATTATAGCAGCATATTCACGCACATACATTTTTCTCTTAGAACGCATTGGGGTTTCAGCAGCTAGTGCCTCCATCTTCATGCCTAAACGCTTTGCAATTATTTTCGTTCTATATAAATGATACGTATTACTTACAACTACCGCATGTTTCACATCATATAAGTCCATACTAAACTTTACATTCTCATACGTATTTGTAGATTGATCTTCTATTAAAATACGACTCTCATCTATACCACGCGCCATTAAATAATTTCTCATACTGTGAGCTTCTGGTATATCTTCATCTTCCCCTTGGCCGCCTGAAACAATTACTTTTACGTCAGGATGAGAATATAAATATTCCAGCGCTACATCTAAACGATTTTGAAGTGATAAAGACGGTTTATCTCCAAATAACTTTGCGCCTAATATAAGAACGTATGGAGAGTGATGGCTCAATTTTTCACGAGCAACTTTCTTCATTCGAAACGTCATATAAAGAATATATAATGGTGGTAATAATAAAATTATAAGCAAGATCCATTTGTTCATAAATAAGTTTACACTTCCTTTCTTTTTATTATATAAAAAAAGAAAGGAAGGCAGAAGTGTTTTTTAAACAATCGATTTATTAGAAATACTCGCTTCGAATTTACGTTTTGAGATTACATAGTTTATAGCAATTCCTAACGAAAGGATCAATATGAAACTTAGTAAATAAAACTGTACCATGACACCTACTTTAGAAACACCAACTGTAAACAACATTAACAATACAATTCGTATTCCTGTACCAATTAATCGGAATAGGCTGTCTACACGTCCCATTACTTCATTTGGAATTTCCTCCATCATTAATACATTTCTCGCCACTCTTGTCCCCGCATTTCCAATCGCATGAAAAATCGCTAGTCCATATAAGAAAATTACGGAAGGTTCAATAATCATTGCGGTAATTGAAATTACATAAATGCACATCGTCATAACAATTGAAACTTCTGTTTTGACATATTTCATGATGAGTGGAATACAAATTCCTGCAACAACCGCTCCAACACCGTACATCATTCCTTCTATTGCGTATACAGAGGCATTAGCTTTAAGTATATCCGAAATATAAACTGGTATTAAATAATTTGCCATCATAACACCTATAAATGGCATATAAGTGGCAAGTAAGAACCAAAAGAGCTTAGGACGTTTTTTCATAAAGCGAATTCCTTCGAACAATTGTTTCTTAAATGTTATTTTCTTTTTTATCTCTTTTTTCTTTACGTACGGTATACATAAGAACAAGAAAAATGCTCCTGCAAAAGTTAACATATCTACTAATAAAATCCATTTCAAAGACACAATTTCAATTAGGAAGCTCGCGACTGCTCCTGAAATAACTTGTGTTAACTGTCCTTGTATTTCCATCGTTCCACTTAAACTTTTATAATGTTCTGCTTGAAAAATTTCTTGGTTAAATGCAAAAATTGTAGGATAAAATAATAGATAGTAAAAAGAGCCTGCTATATAAATAAGAATATAATGAATAGAATGATAAGGTTGCCCAGCAAATCCCCATATAACCATTATTCCGATTACAGCTATGCCGATTCCTTCGTTACATAACAATAAAGATTTTCTTGAAAAACGATCAATACTTTGCCCGATAAACGGAGTTAACAAAAACATAATAAAAGTTGAGATAATGGAAACATAACCAAACGTTGTCTCCCCTCCACTCTCTTTAATTAACAACCACGGAATCGTTATCATTACAATTCCGGAACCAATAGCTGATAGACTATTGGCTCCTAGAATGTAATACAAGCGAGAATCTTTATAAAGAGCTGACATATCACTCCACTCCTAGTTGTTTTTTCACCTCTTTATATACGCCCATATATGCTTTTAATTCTTTAACTAAATCATGAATTAATGGTTTTGCATCTTCTCCCAATTCACCGTCTTGTACATGAAGTCCATCAAGCACAACTTGTTTTGGGATGGCATTTGCGTATACACCTCTAGCAACAGTGCGCATACTGTTTAATGCGTTAATTCCACCTTTACCGCCTCCTGCAACTGCAAGTAACGCAACTGGTTTATGAACAAATTCACTACTACTTAAGTAATCTAACGAATTTTTCAACGCCCCACTCATTGCATTATGGTATTCAGGTGTACATAGTACTACACCGTCTGCTGTTTTCACTAACGCCTTTAATTTTTTTACCGCTTCTAATTCACGTTGTGATTCCTCCCCGTTATATAATGGTAACTCTTCTATCGCCAAATCATATAATTCCCCTTCAAATTGATCTGCAATATATTTTGCCACCACACGAGTTCTACCGAATTTTCTTGGTGTACCGTTAATAATAACTAGTTTCATAATTATTTCTCCCCTTTGTTTTCAAGTTACACTTATATATTATCAGAAATTTCTATACAAAACACAATATAAAGAGGGAACTATCTTCACAAAATAGTATGATAAACAAAAAAATAACTCATACTTTCGTATGAGTTTCGCACAATTACTTTGCTTCATCTTTCAGACTTAATGTCCCTAAATTTTCATTTGCTTTAAAATGATTATATGCTGTTTCCGCTAATTTTTTCCGTTCTTCTGGTAACTCTATATATTTTATTATATTTTCTATTATTTTTTCATACGGAGTAAATACAATTCCTGGCCACTCTATCTCATCTTCTGAATTACTATTTTCGGAAATAATAAATTTCTTATTTGCGACTGCATAAGAAACGCGAGGTGTTTCAAGAATTCCTGATAAGTAAAAGTGAATATTTAATATAATTTTAGACCTAGCAATCAACTCATTTCTAGCAATCCCCCACGCATTATTTTTAAAAACTATATTTAAATTCGGGGCCACTATCTTTAATTGATCAAAAATAGCTTGCCGCCTCGGATTAAGAGCACCTATAAACAATATATCAATGTCTTCAGTAATCTCATCTTCAAATGCTTCTTTTTTTATTTCTAAAGTTGGTGCATAGTTCATTCCTACATGTTTTATTTCTTTTCCTACTCCTTTTTGTTTTAGCCATTCTATATTTTGTTTACTATAATCCCAAATCACTCTATCTTTTAATAATATTAAATAAAGTGGATGCGCATATGGACTTCCTTCGTATAGCTGTTCTAAATTATAAATAATTGCATTTTTCGGAAGTAGATTGGGGCTATGTGCATATGTATGCGCTCCAAAAACAATTGTGTTTTTCACATTTTCTAGTATTGTTTCTGATATGATTGCTGTATTTCCTTCCTGCTCCAACTGCCATTTCAAAGCTCGCGCGACATCTATGAAACTACCATACGTCTTTGGGCATATAAACAGACAATAATCATATCCTTTATTCAAATATGCTTCCATTAATCTTAAATTATTTTTATATAAATCCACATCCGGATATTTAAGTAAAAGCTCATTTGCATGCTTTTTTGCCACTTTATATAATCCTGCATAATAAGCGGCAATGCACCTTCTTAATTCAATTCTTTGCCGATGCTCATCTGCTACATCCATATCTAAAAGAAGATTCGCTATACAATACGCTTTTAAATGATCACGATCATAATAATAATCTAGTAGTGGTAACAATTCTTCATACGTATTTCCATGCACAGATTCCCCTAGTTCTAGCGCCCATCGTATTAATTTCATTATTACTCCACTACTCCTTTAACCGAAATTGTATTTAATAAAATTTCGCATTATTCTCTACCATATTGGCAATATGCAACGGTAACTCTTCTTTTTTTGATTCTAAATATTTTTGTGATGCTGCACCTAAATGTTTTTTATGCGGTATATAGAAAGCATTTATAGATATCTCATAGTCAAATAAATAATCATACACATGATAATCTACAAATAGAAGATCATCTTTTGGAAAAGGCACTTCCTTCCCTTGCAAGGCATACATCAACGCAATATTATTTTGAGATTTTAATCGATACATTCTTGCAAGTTGATATAATGGCTCAGCTCTAGTTGGTCTATATTCCCACGCTTTTTGAAAATAAAGAACAGCTAATGCTGTGTATTGTTCTTCTTGCTTCTTAGCATTTTCTTTTTCATCCGCTTCTGTTACTTCATGTTGTTTATTTGCTGAACGATTTGCTAGTTGTTCATAACAAAATCCTATTCGCAATAACGAATAGAATACCTCTTCAACCCATCCGCCTGCTTCCACTCGTTTTTTATACCATTTAATCGAATCTTCAAATTGACTTAAATGAAAATAAGTTTGGGCTAAATAAAATAAATATCTTATATGCAAGTCTGGCGTTGTTTCTGGGTCGTTTATTCCTTGTAACAACAACCTCTCATCTCTTTCAAATTTATCAGCTTTACTACCACCATCCCCAGGATCGTTAACGACAAGCGTCTCTAGCCTAGCTACTCTCGTATTGTAATTTGCTCCAACTTTTGAACGATCTATATCCCAATACTCATGAGTAACACCGACAGATTTCCATGGTAAAGAAGCTTTTAAAAGGCGTGTAAGCCAATACTTAATATGAATATCATATTGTAATGTAAGATAATGGTCTTCCGTTAAACTCGTCTTATCAAATTCGGGATCAACTTCTAATATCATATCTGCATCTAATATTAATAAATAATCTGCTTCTGGATATGTTTTTTGTGCCAATGAAACAGCTAAACTTCTGTTATAACCAAAGTTTTTAAATGGTTCATGATGAACTGTTCCAGGGATTTCATTTTCTTTACACCAATTTTCAATAATTTCAGGTGTATGATCAGTTGATCCAGTATCACAAATAGAGACAAAATCTACAATTGATTTCGTAGCATTTAAACATCTTTCCATAATTCTAGACTCGTTTTTAACAATCATACAAAGACATAACTTTTTTTCTTTCCCTGCATTCTTCACTTGCTCATTTCCCATTTAACCACCTCATATTTTTTTAACACGCTCTCTCCATATGTAACATCATTTCTTAGCTACACTGATGACATAATCATCCTTTTACTATTTATGAAAACTTCATTTTATTTATTCTTATTTTTATGTTGGGACATATTTCATGCATCGTTCCTAATGCTAAAACTATTGCTAAAAATCCTAACGTATTACCAAGTCCTAGTTTAATAGAATCAATAATCCCCGGATCTTTTGGTGAAGTTCCAATCGTAATTGCAGCTGAGCCAGGCGATATTGCACCAACGCCTACATTCGCAAGAACTCCATCACTTGCACCAATAACAACTGGAGTATCTTTACGAATCCCCATCTTTGGTGCTAATTCTGATTTCATACCCGATAAAATATATGTAGTTGGTACTGGAGTTGATAATTGTTATGTAGAAATATTTAATATTCCCAGCACATCAACATCCCAATTTAACGTTTCTAAATTGAATAACTCTGTAGCAGAAGCAATAGAATCATCAACTACGTAGCGTGAAAATAATTGATAAATCCCATACTCTTTAATAGAAATAAATTTATAAGCACTTTTATATAATTCTGGCTCCTCTTCTTTCATCCATAACAATTAGAAAATTTTTTCATCACAAAAAATAAATCCCCTTATTCCATTTCATTTACATAATATCCGTTTCGAAACACACTCTTTTTCTAGTTTTTAATTAACTTGTTCTTTAGCTTAATGGATATGTGGTTTGTTGTACAAACTCAAAATTTTTAGCAAGATTGCGTAATATGTTAGGGGAGAAAAAGTTTTAGATTCCTTGAGCAAATTATAATAATAGATTAAATAAAAAAACGCCATCCTTTCCTATAATTCTATAGAAAGAATAGCGTATTTTTTCATTTTAGGTAGAATTTTATTTTGTTAACTTGATGATACTGTGCTTCTATCCCACATCGTCTCTAATTTAAAAACATTTATTCCATTTAATAATTCTTTAATGAAAATAACCTAATTCTTAAGTGGTTTTAAATCATTAAAAGATGCATTTGGATTCGTTATTTCTTGCACCAAAATGGTATATTTTAAACTATAAACCTATGACAAAACTTATCCTTTTCTCCTTTTTGCCTACTTCCTAAATTCAGCAAGTAAAATGTTTTTAAAAAATTCCGGGTTATTAATGTTTAAACTGTTCGAATTGATAGCGAGTGTATGTTTACCTCCAAGTGTTCCACCAACAAAAGTGGAAAACCCTGGAACGGCCCCCCTGTGTCCCCATACCGAGACACCATTTGGAAGCTTAATTTCAAGTATTCCAAGACCATATCCAGTTCCCTCTCTTTCTGTAGGAACTGTAGTAAGCATTTGTTTTAATTGCTGTTCCTTCAGTAATTTGCCACCTAGTAAGTAAGAGAAGAATTTGTTTAAGTCGTCAGCAGTAGAAATCATATCTCCATCCGAGCTACCTGGGTTAATATAAGTAACGTCTTTTAGCTCACTCGCTCCGTCTCGTTGCAAATAGCCACGGGCATGCTTGGTGCCTGGAATCACGCTTGAATTGCCAGGTAGGAATGTATTTGACAAATCAAGCGGTTCAATAATCCGATTTTCAACCTCTTCCGCATAACTGTTTCCAGTTACTTTTTCAATAAGGATTCCTAGTATTACGTATCCTGTATTTGAATAAGACCAACCCTTCCCTGGGGCAAATTCTGGGGGAAGAGAAATCCCCATCTTTACAAATTCTTCAGCCATATACGATTTTTTTATATCCGTAATATCAAAGTCTTTTGAATTTATATAGTCAGCAATACCACTTGTATGATTCAATATTTGCCGGATTGTAATCTGGTTACCATCATATCCGTTTCCTTGAATGACACCAGGCAACCATTTTTCAATGGAGTCGTCTAAATTCAAACGGTTCTCTCCAGATAATTGAAGTAGAACTGTTGCAATGAACGTTTTCGTCACACTGCCAATACGAAAGCGAAAATCTGCTTTCATTGGTTTCTTGGTTCTCACATCTGCTAACCCAGCGGTATAACTCCAAGTTTTACCACCCTTAGAAATGTTAGCGAGTATTCCCGGGTATCCAAGTTGTAGTGCATCCCGTATTGCTTTCTTAACGGAAGTACGATCGCTTTGCGTACTTGTTTGTAACGAACTAGATACATTTTGCGTAGGTTCTGCTTTTACAATTGAGTTTGGTGTTATGTATAACAGGGAACTTCCAGCCATTAAAAGTGCTAGACTTGCACATGTAATTTTACTGCGTGTTTTCATAAAGCATTCCTCTCCTCTATTTAAATTGTATTGATGGTTGATAGGTATGTCATATACTAACCACACAGCTATCAACTCTCCCCATGATAAAAGTCAACACTGAATTTGCAATCATCTATAGATCAATTATTTCTACAAGCCACTCTCTGACCTAATAAATGATTAATTCCTCTTCTTCAGATGTCTGTTGACTTCTATAATTTCTTCTTTTTCTTCCATAGAGTTTTATTAATTTGTTTTTATAAAAATATACTGTAACTATTCCCCCTCCCGTTCTTCTCTATATTTTAATCATACACATTGAAAATCTCTTTTTTCTTACTCCTTCCTTACAAATTCCTTACGTTCAAAATCACTTATATATTTCGGTGGTTTTTATTTAAGAAAACTTAGTTCTATTAACTTGATCGCAATGAAATAGCACCAAATACCCATCAACTGAAGAAAAGTAAATGCCTCAAAAATGGAAATACTGCACATATTGCTTGATGGACATAGGGACTGGCTCCCCACTATAACCTTTTTACCGTATAAATATATATTCCGTATTAAAATTATAAAATCCGATTAATTTCTTATTTTTCAGAAAAATAAGAAATTAACATTGAATTTATTGTATAATGTTGTAAAAAGATGTCGGAGGGATTTAATGTTACATAAAATATCTCAATTCACAATGAAGCTTTCATCCATTCTTTTATCACTGTTACTATTATTAAATTTACCTTATTTATTTATCACTCAACAAGGATTTACCTTTCAACCAATTTATTTTTTTGACCAGATCGTTACTATGTTAAAACAGGTTTTCTCCCCTGAATCATTGTTGGTTATAGGATCAGACCCAAAGTATGGTCATTTAAAAACAACACCATTATTTCCAACTGTTTTAGAACCTTATCTATATTCATTTACTATTTTATTTTTAGCCTTTTTGCTTGCGCTCTTTTTTTCATCTAGCATGGCATTTTTTTATTTTTTAGCAAAAGATTATATAAAAAAATGGATAAACCGAATTGTGTTCATATTAGAAGCTGTCCCTGATATGATGATGATGATTTGTTTGCAAATATTTTTCATATGGGTACTTCAGAAATTCGGAGAAGCTCCTTTCACTATTATTTCCTATAATGAAAATCGAGCTTATTTACTCCCTATTTTATCTTTATCTGTTTTACCTACATTACAAATGTTTCGAATGATGGTGTTATACATAAAAGAAGAACATGGAAAACATTACGTAGAGGTTGCATATGGCAAAGGCCTTTCATCAAGTTATATACTTTGTATTCATTTATTCAAAAATATATCTATCCACTTCTTCCACCATTTAAAAACGATTTTTGTTTTCTTACTGTCTAACTTATTCATTTTAGAATTCGTTTTTAATATGCAAGGCATTATTCAATTTTTATTTAAAAAGGCGTTTATTTCACCACCAGCTGCATTTATCATACTTGTGATGATTATTTTACCGTTTTACGCCATTTTTCAAATCATCTCTTTCATGATGAATAAGTGGCAAAAGCAATTGAAAGGAGCAGCTTTATGAAATCTATTTGGAAATCAAAACGCTTTTTAATCGGCTTTACTTATTTATTCATACTTGTTTCAGCTAGTTTTATTTATAGTTGGTTCTTTAAAGATACCATCCCAAAAGCTCCCCAGTTACTTTACAATGACAATAACGAATTACTTGGAAAGGCTCCCTTTCCACCATCATTAATACCGCCTTTTGGATCGGATCGTTTTGGAGAGTCTGTTTTCTTACAAATTATAGAAGGAGCAAAGTTCACCATTTTATTAGCCGTAGTAATTAGCTTCTTTCGCATATTATTCGGAACATGTATAGGAATACTCTTAAGTTTATACGCTTCAAAATTCAAGAGATTTTTCCAGGCATGCTCAGAAGTTTTTTACTATATTCCTACTTTATTTATCGCATTTATACTCATCACACCTGTTAATATTGTAATCGTATCAAATGCTGATAGATTAGATCCAAATATTTCATTTGCGTTTTATCAAGTACTCGTACTTATATTCGTCGCACTGCCTACACTTTCTTTATATATATCCTCAGAGGTTGATGAATTTATGAAACAAGATTACATTTTAAGTTCCCAATTGCTAGGAGCTAGCCGTTTTCATATTATCAAAAAACACTTACGAGTCTTGTTACTTGATCGCTTATTTGTGTTATTTATGGAACATATTGTCCAAGCGCTCATACTCGTTATCCATTTAGCGTTGCTTGATATTATAATTGGCGGGATCCAAATGCGGGAACTCTATGATGGAGCGCTCAAACCTGTTTCTCTATCTAATGATTGGGCTGGCCTTATTGGATTAAATCGTTATGAAATGAATCTTTCGTGGTGGATTATTTTTTATTCTCTCGCTTCATTCTTTATTACGATTCTATTTATTAAGCTTATGACAATCGGGATTCAAGATGCACTGAAAGCAAGAGATTCGCAAACTGTAGCAATTCAATCTGTTCCAGATCAAAAGAAATTTGTTAAACATAAAGATTCTTTTTCTTTTGCAAATAAAGTAAACCTTTAATCATCTCTCATAAATCAAGTATGAATTGGCATTGATATTAGTAGAATATAAAAAGATGATCCCTATTGAATACAGAGGTCATCTTTTTTATACCGTCTAACTTTTTTACATGTACTTTGTTAGACTCATATTTTTTATGTTTAATGTGAATTATTTGCAATCACAATTGTTCTGTTTAAAATCGATTACCATACGCCCTTGAATTCTACCTTGTTCCATTTCTTCGAATACATTTTGTACTTTATCTAAAGAACAAGTTTGAACAACTGGCACTACTTTTCCTTCTGCCCCGAACATAAACGCCTCTTCTAGATCCTTACGAGTACCGACTAAAGAACCAACCACTTCAATTCCATCTAGTACAAGGCGCGGAATGTTCAAATCCATAGTTTCTACTGGTAAACCTACTGCAACGACTTTACCACAAGCACGTACTGCGTCAACTGCTGAGTTGAATGCTACCTTTGAAACAGCTGTTACTACAGCAGCATAAGCACCACCAAACTCCTCTTGAATAATCTTATCAGCAGGACCTTGAGAAATTGGATTGATTGTCATATCAGCACCAACCTCTTTTGCTAAGGCTAGTTTATCGTCATTAATATCTACTGCAATTACCTTTGCACCAAATACATTTTTAGCATATTGGATAGCTAAGTTACCTAATCCACCACAACCATAGATTACGATCGGTTGACCAGGTTTAATATCAGATACTTTTATAGCTTTATATGTAGTAACGCCCGCACATGTGATCGATGATGCTTGAGCAGGATCTAATCCTTCTGGTACTTTCACTGCATAATCAGCTGTAACAATACATTGTTCAGCCATACCACCATCTACTGAATAACCAGCATTCTTAACTTCTCGACAAAATGTTTCTCTACCAGTCACGCAATATTCACAACGTCCACAAGATTGGAACATCCATGCAATACTTACACGATCACCTACTTTTAGTGAAGTAACATCATCAGCAATTTTCGTCACAATACCTACACCCTCATGACCAAGAATACGGCCATCTGTGTTTCCAAAATCATGATTTGCAACGTGTAAATCAGTATGACAAACCCCGCAATACTCTACATCTACTAGTGCTTCACCTGAGTGTAGCGGACGTAATTCCTTTTCAACAACCTCAATATTGGCTTTACTATTTTTATTAACTACTACTGCTTTCATATGTGATCTCCCCTTTAGTGTTTTAGAATTTTAATGAGTTCATCTCACAACTTCTGTCTTCACTAGTTTGGCTAATCATTATGCCAAATGTAAGTGTTCAATCATCATTACATGTTCATCATAACATGACACTTCAAAAACATTTTGTGAAATTATGAACAATATTTGAATTATTGCATAAGTCGGTTTTTATTTTATATTTTAAAAAATGAGAGTCTATCACTGGCTATAAGTAAGCCACATATTTCTACAAGAAAATAAAAAAAGCCCTTCATTTGAAGAGCTTTTCTTATTTTCGCCTCATCGAAATCGTTTCACGTATACTTTGTAAATGTTTTAACGTTTCCCCCTGTCGTTGCAACGACAATCCTACATACAAAGTATCAATTAAACTTAACTGTGCTAATCGTGATGAACTTGCTTCTGTGCGGAATTCTGTCTCACGTGTTGAAGTATAGAGCGTTATATCAGTAAGTTGACTTAATGCCGATTTCTGATAGCTCGTAATCGCAATAATTTTAGCTCCTCTTGCTTTCGCTACTTCTAACGCTTCAACTAACCCTTTATTGCTATCAGAATGAGCAATGCCGATAACAACTGAATTTTTCGAGAGTAAACCTGCTCCCATAATTCGGAAATGCAAATCGGTATGAGCGATACATGAAATACCCGTTCTCATAAACTTATGCTACGCATCCGTCGCAATAATACCAGAGCCACCATTTCCATAAAACTCAATTCGATTCGCTTCTTGTAAAGCTTTTACAGCTTGCTCTAGCGCTGTATCATTTAACAAATGTAATGTGACACAGTTATTCATACTTATTATTTCTCGCCGTGTTTCACTGCGTACAGTGCAGCTTGCGTACGATCATCTACTTCCAATTTAGCTAAAACATTTGAAACATGTGTTTTCACAGTTTGTTCTGTAATATGAAGCTCTGCTGCAATTTCTTTATTGCTTCGCCCTTTCGCAATTTCCTGAAGTACTTCTTGCTCTCTTTTCGTTAACATGGAGAAAGGGTTTTCTTTTTTGACGGCTGATCGTCCTAATATTGCCGGTGTTACTTTCGGATGAAAATTCGCATTCCCTTCATATATTGCAATGATAGAAGCTACAAGTTGCTCAGGTTGTACTTCTTTTAATTGATAACCATCTGCTCCAGCTTCTAGTGCTGGTAAAACATAATCTTGCTCTGAAAAACTGCTTAATATTAGTATCTTTATTGTTTCATCATATTGTTTTATCTGTTTTGTTGCTTCAATACCATCCATCTTCGGCATTGATAGATCCATTAATACTACATCTGGCCTTTCCGTTCGAACAAATGTTAATGCATCTTCACCATTTTCTGCTTCCCCAACAATTTCAAATTCTTCTCTTGTTTTCAAAAAGAATACAAGTCCTCTGCGAACGATATGATGATCCTCAACTAGTAGTAATTTAATCTTCAACCTTCTTCCCCCTTCAAACCGGCAATTGAATTTCAATTTTCGTACCCTTTTTCAGCTCAGTTTTTATTTGAAATGATCCATTCAATAACTGAATACGCTCCTTCATACTTTTTAAACCGAGTGCTGACTCTCTTACTTGTTTTTGTATAAATCCTATTCCGTTATCCTCTATGTAAAAATACAGCTGGTTATTTTCTATTTTCAAAAGAACATTTACCTTTTCACATGAAGCATGTTTTTTACAATTATGTATTGCTTCTTGACTAATACGCCATAAAACTTCTTCTATTTCATCTCCAATTGAAACCATTCCATCAATTCGAACTTCCACGTGAATCCCTAACAACTTTCCGTAATTTTTAATTGCTTCTGCTAACCCTTTCTCTAATCCTTCCGGTCTTAATTGCCAAATCAAAAGTGTCATCTCTTGTAATGCTTCTTGTGATAATTCTCCAATATAGCTCAACATCTCTTGCAAGTCTCTATCTTGTGTCATATTTAGCGTACCTTTTGCTGTTAGCATAATGGAGAACAACAACTGTTTTACTGAATCATGTAAATCACGTGCAAGTCGATTTCTTTCAGCTACTACTACGTATTTACGTTCTTTCTCTACTAACTGAATACGTTGGATTGTCGTTCCGATTTGAAATGCAATCGATTCTAATAATGCCAATTCTTCCTCTGAAAAATGTGTTTTTTGAGGAGAAGCGACATTTAATAGACCAAATTTCTCCGATCCAGACCTAAGGGGAATTGTCGCATGATGCGTAACATCTTCTGTCTCTCCCCAATTACATTCAATCGCATCCTCTATTCGCTTACATTCAATAATATTAGTTGCTTTTTCCAATCTGCCATTCACAAAACGCTCTACACACCAGCAGTCTCCTTCACACATCGGCTTCTTCTCTTGCCACGTAAGAGCTGGCGGTAAGTTTTCATCCACAAGCATACGGTGCTTTCCACTTTCATCAATAAAAAAGATCCACCCTGTTTGTAAATTCATAACTTGTAACAATGTATGTAACGCTTTTTCTAACATGTCCTGTAAGTCTGTTGCTTCATTTAATAATTCAGCAATTGCTTTTAATGCTTCTAATCGATACATCTCTTTTTCTTCAAAGTTCATTTTCATCACCATCTATCATTATAACATTAAGAAATTTCTAAATTATACAAATTAAAAAGAACTGAATTCCTTCAGCTCTTTTTTTAAATCAATCATTTTATTATTATTCCAATGTTGAAAACGAAATTTCCGTCAATAAACTGTTCTACTTTAGCTGTCCGATAAAGATTGTCCACCATGGGTATGCTGTAAACTTTCAGTAGTAACAAGCATATTTGCTGCTGGCATTTGTACTTGATTCTTATGGAACATAGACATTAATTCAAATCTTACTTGTCTAGAAGTTTCAAAATAATCTTCTGGCTTTATTAAACCTGTAATACAAAATTCATATCCAACGTATTTCAGATTCGGGTTTAAATCTGTAACACCTACATATTTAAAAGGTTCAACAGCTTCATCCTCTACTTTATAAAGACTTGGGGCCAATTTTTCATTACAATTAACACAAACTTCCTCTAACAATTCCTTAACTCTTGTAGGATCTTCCTGATAACTTACTGTAATCCGTTCAATTACTCGCATCCAGCCTTTATTAAAATTTTGTATCGTTCTAACCTCTCCATGTGGTATGGTAAGGAGTTTTCCTGACCATTCACGAATTTGCATAAAACGAATACTAATTTCCTCAATCGTTCCTGAGTTTGTTCCGTTAAATGTAACAAAATCGCCAACACGAAACTCTTTGTCCGCTAATCTCGCAAAGCCTAATATAACATCTTTCAGCATCTGTTGTGCAGCAAAACCGATAACAACTCCTGCTATCCCTGCACCTGCAATGATACTTTTTATATCTACAAATTGGCTAATTAAATATATGATTAGACTGATGATAATGATATATCTAAAAATAGATCGAATCACACTTTGAATCGTTTGCTCTACCTCTTCATCAAAAAAGCTTGATTTCCTAAAAAACCAATCAATAATGCGGTTTATTACAAAAGAAATAATGATCAGCACTAAAGCAAATAGTAAAAATCTTAAAAGCAAAAACTCCCTTACATAATTAAAAAATTCTTCAGTATACGTTAATAAACTCATCTAACCACTTCCTTACTAATTAAAAAATTCATAATCGTCTCAGTTTGTTCTAGAAAAATCTATTATCCTACTCTAAAATGCCGCTACCCTTACTATGTATTTTGACTTTATTACTATTTCACTTTCAACAGTATGTCTAGATGTTCTTTTCCTTTCCCTTTAAATATACCCTTTTTAATAACGTAAGGGGAGCTAATAGTAAAATTTTTTTTAACGTTAAAACTGTATCAGCTCATTTTGATTTCAACTAACTTATGTATTAAAGAAGTACAAAAAAGAGCTGAATTTATCAGCTCTTTTATTCAATATTAATTGTTGTTTTACTGTTTTTTTCTTCTTTCAATTTTGGCAATTCAATTGTCAACACGCCATCTTTGTAATTCGCTCTAACATTTTCTTCCTCAACTTGTTTAAAACTAAAACGTCGAGTTACAGAACCTATAGAACGTTCTTTACGAATATATGTGCCATTCTCATTTTTTTCTTCTACTTCATTATGATTAGTTGCTTGAATCGTTAATACATCTTGTTCAAATTCAACTTGAATGTTTTCTTTTTGAAAACCTGGTAAATCTGCTTTCACTGTATATTTATCAGATTGTTCATGAACATCTACTTTAAAAGTATCCATGTTCATCGGTTTGAAGAAAGCATCTGTCATCCCTTCTAATAAAGAAGGTCCAAAATCAAAAATACCATTTTGACGTTTTGTTATTTCTGGAAATAAATTACGCATATTTTTTCCTCCTTATTGTTTATGAATGAAAGATTATATCTTTCTGTCTTTATTATAACATTTGGTCAAAAAAGGTCAAAGATTTTGTTTGACCTTTTTTGATGTATATTTTACCAAGTAAAAAAAAGAATTGAGCAAAACCTCGTCTCAATTTAAACGTAAAAAGAGACCTTTTTTAAAGGCCTCTTTTTTCACTTCACTTCTGCGTTTAAACAAGATTTAAAATGTCCAAGTGCAAATTCATGCCCTTGCGCATTAAAAGATGCAACCGCCTTTTCATAAACTACAATTTTAAACCCTTTATTATAAGCATCTACCGCTGTATGAAGAACACAAATATCAGTACATACCCCTACAAGGTGAACCTCTTCAATTCCTCTTTCTCTTAACTTCATCTCTAAGTCTGTTCCTGCAAATGCACTATACCGTGTTTTATCCATGTAATATACATTCTCATCATCTTTATATGTTTCGTATACATCTTGTAATTCACCAAACAAATCTCTTCCATTTGTACCCGCTATATTATGAGGCGGGAATAATTTTGATTCAGGATGATATACATCATTCTCTTCATGTTTATCAATAGCAAAGACAACGTAATCTCCATTTTCGATATATCGCTTCGTTATATGTACAAGTTCTTTCTCAATTTCTTGACCGGGTTTTCCGCAAGTTAAAGCACCTTTTTCCGCTACAAAATCATATGTATAATCAATATTTATAAGAGCTCGTTTCATTACTATCTCTCCTTCTCCTGTTTCACAGTAAACAATAGAAAATTTGTTATTACGACATCGTATGTACTATTCGACATTTCAAATGAAATACCTACATTTTTCTTCTGAAAATTACCTTAGTCCGAGTTTATCATATAATAGATAAACAATGGTAAAACAAAGAGCTCCTATTAATAAGTCATGAATTTGATAATTGAGCGTAACTTGAATCACCTCTTGTATCGTAAACCAAAATACCGCCATCATCATACTCATCAAGACGATACGAATACACCGATTCACATCTTCAACCTCTTCCTCTATCATAGAAGTAATAAGTGATTTCTTTCTATTTAATCGTATTTGAAAACGAAACAAGTTATTCACTATTCCATACTCTAATCCAAATAAAAAAGCACACTACTTTTTTTGAGTAATGTACTTTTTATCCTTATTAAGATGCAGGTTTTGTCTCAAATGTTGCTTGATTAAAACTAATAACCTTTCCTTTCGGGTCATTGTTTTCATACTGAACTGCAGTAATTGTATGACTACCTGTTTCAAGCGTCTTTTCTTTTAATTGTACTGTTGTCTGTGTTGTACTAGTTACTTGATGTTTATCTGCATACACTTGATCTACAAATACGAATGTTTCTTTATCATTTTGAAAATTAGAAAGCTCTAATTCAACGTGTTGAATTAAAGTATCCTTTTTGATGAATACGGTTGGTATATTACCATTCTCAGAAGTACCATCTGGAGTAATAACTTTCACTTTTCCTTCTCCAACTGGCACTGCTCCTTCAGGAAATACAACTATATTCTCATTACTTGCGTTTACAACTTGTTCTTCCGGCTTTGATTGTGTACCCTCTTTTTCCTTTGGAGCACCACAACCAACTAATAACAATACAGACAATCCAGTGATTATGAATTTTTTCAAAATTCATCCCCCCTGTCATTTCATTATAATTTATTATACAAAAATAACTTTTAAATTTTAAGACTACTTTTAACACTTTCATGAACAAATAGAATCTTGCTCACGATTAATGTATCATACTTTCCTTAATAGAACATTAATTTTTTTTATGAAATAAATAGTAATTCCCTCTTATCTATCATTTTAACCTAACAGATTAATTACATACCTGCCCAAAATAAAAAGACATTGTTCATTCAATGTCTTTTTATTTTGGGCTTTAAAAAACAAACGTTGTAATCTCATCTACTTCTTTTCTTGGAAGTTTCTTCGGTTTATCCTTCGGAAAACCGAGTGAAATAACCATATTTATTTGTTTTTCAGGCTCAATTTGTAAATATTGTCGTAACTCATTTTGAGCTAATAATACAGGTCCTGTCATCGGGCAAGTACCAAGCCCCTTCGCATGTGCAGCCAACATTAAGTTTTGTGCCGCTAAACAGCTACTTTTAATTCCTTCTTCTTCCCAAACTGAATTTGGAACAAAAGCAATTGGATCAAATATCTTTTCACGAAACTTTGATTCATATGGCGTTGCCAAACATACGATTAATACTGGTGCCTCCGAGAAAGCTGTTGCATATGGTCCGAAAGAACGTGTAAGTAATTTCCCTGCTTTCTCTTCTCCGTTTTCTGCAGCTTTTGTCGCAAGTTTATGTAATGCATCCCATGTCATTTGTTCAATTTCTTTAATTTTTTCTCGGTTCATAATGACCAAGAACTCCCAAGTTTGTGAGTTTGTATCACTCGGTGCATAACGAGCACAATCAATAATTTCTTTTATATCACTAGTGGATACTTCTTGCTCTGTGAACTTTCTAACACTTCGTCTACCGTGAATTACTTCTTTAAAATCTTCATAATTCATACCTTAAATCCCCTTTTTACAGCGTTTTCAAATCTTGTCCTATGCTTGAATTATATCATGAAAAAAAGCTGGAGGAATACCAGCTTTTTTTCATGGTATTAGTTCGTAACTTTAAACAAACTAATACTTTCTTCATATGCAACTTGGAGTCTCTTTGTAATTGGCCCTCTTTCTCCGTTTCCGAACTGCTCGTCACCAATTTGAACGACTGGGAATATTTCAAGTGGTGTCGCTGTGAAGAAGCACTCATCGGCCTCATATACTTCTTGAAGTGAAAATTCTCTTTCTTCTACTTCAATATGTAACTCTTTCGCTAATGTAATAACATAGTGACGTGTAATGCCGTGTAGAATGAAATTGTCAGCCGGATGTGTAATCAATTTATTATTTTTCACCATAAAGAAATTTGAATGACAACCTTCCGTTACAATTCCATCTCGCACTAATATCGCTTCTTGATAGCCTTGTTCGTTTATTTTATTTTTAATCATAATATTAGGTAGCAGATTTAAAGATTTTATATGACAAAACTTCCAGCGTATATCCTCTTCTACAGTAACTTTTATTCCTTGTTCCATAGTAGCAATTGGTCGTGGAAACGCAACAATATTTGCAAAATATGTTGGTTGCATATTTGATTCATATACATGATTACGTGCTTGAGCGCCTCTTGATATTTGCAAATATACATTCCCATCTTCTTGAAATTGATTTTTTTCAATCATTTGATGTAACTCTTCCGCCAACTCTTCCTTAGTAAATGGTGGAATCAATTTTATTTCTTCCATAGAATGAAAGAGTCGTTCTAAATGTAAATCTAATAAATGTGGCTTCCCATCATATAGTCTGAATACCTCGTATATACCATCACCAAATTGAAAGCCTCTCTCCTCTAATGGAATCATCGGTTGTTCTTCCTTCGTATTTACAATTCTTCCGTTAAATAAAATCCAATCTTTATGAGTAGCTTTCATTTATTCCCACTCCTTTATTCCATGATTATTTTAATTGTACAACTTATCCACACTCAAAAGAAGGAATTTTCTGTATTTTAATAAAATAAAAAGTGCATCACCTATTTAAAGTGATGCACTCGATTATTCATTTACTTCAGAAAATATTTTTCAATATCATCTAACATAAGATTTGCAGCTACAATACCACCTGCTGTATTCCAAATCACTTCATCTACTTGGAATACTTTATTATCTTTAGAAGCCTGCAGTTGCTTAAATAGTGGATCTTCTGTCCATTCTTTTGCTAATGTATTTCCTTCATTATTCTTATCCGCGTCTTTATCAGATGTGAAATAGAATAAATAATCCCCGTCCATATTTGGAATTTGCTCTTTTGTAATTCCTTTAATTGCAAATTCATCTTTATCTTGTAATGGTGGTCGTTTAAATCCAATATCATTTAATACAACACCTGAGAATGAATTTTTTTGATAAATACGAACATCACCAGGGACGAAGCGAATAATAGAAACTTTAGAATTAACTTTATCACCTAATTTTTCTTTTATTCCTGCAATACGCTTTTTATAATCATTAAGAGCGTTTTGTCCTTCTTTTTCTTTATTTACAGCTTTTGTATAAAGTGTGAAGTTTTCTTTCCAATCACCGCGTAATGTTTCAGCATATACTGTTGGCGCGATTTCTTTTAACTGCTCGTATATTTTTTCGTGACGCATTTTATTTCCGATAATTAAATCCGGCTGAAGCTTCATTACTGCTTCTAAATTAATGTCACGCTCAGTTCCTACTACTTTTGTATTTTTTAACTCTTTCGCTAAATGAGAATACCATTCATCGCCAGCTCTTGGTTTCGTCGCTCCAACTGGCGTTACTCCAACAGATAAAAGTGCCTCAGCACCCTCATTTGTTAAAACAACAACTCTTTTTGGCGTACCATTCACTGTCGTTTCGCCCATTGCATGTTTTATCGTATACGAATCTTTCGCTTTAGCTGATGTATCATTTTCTTTCTTCTCTTCTTTACTACACCCTGCGATTATGATTGTTAGTAGCATAATGCAAAATATAAGCATATTTTTAGTGCGTGTCATAAGTCCTCCTAGTTGAAATTGATTATCATTTACATTTTAAAGATTAATGTATCTCTCATACATTGTCAATAGATATATCAGAAAACTTTTTCAATATATATAATTTAGACCTCATTTTTATTCAAACTATTTTTTTACTTATTTGCTACTCACATTTTTTAATCGTAACATATGAAAAATAAATGGACATAAGAAAGTAATTGTAATTCCAGTCACTGCATAACGTAAATAATACATATCAGGTATTACTTTTTTTAGTATAAACTGCATTATTAGCATGACACTTAGGCCCAATACTGTTTTTACCACTTGCATTTTAAAATCATTACTTTCATTCATATTAATAAAATGATTCTCTAACATGATACCAATCGTAGAACCTGTTAAAACTCCTAGTAATTTAAGATTATCTACTTGGCTTGTCATAACATACATAATGATTGAAACAGCCAATATAATTCGTTGTAACAATATAAATTTCTTATCACTTAATTCCATTGTTACCTTCGTATATAAATAAACAACTATGACACTAAATAAAACAGCACCTATTATATCACTGAGCCAATGTACACGTAAATATAGACGAGAAATAGCAACTAATATAATAAAAATAATACCAATGATCCAAACGATTCTCTTTTTGCATAAAATCATGAATGAGCCCCAAAATGTTGTCGATAATTGGACGTGTGTGCTTGGAAAAGAATAACCTGCGGCTGATTTTTCATATAAAGCTTCAATTCCGTCATATGTATACGGTCGTGGGATTTTCATAAATTCTTTTACCATTATCCCTATATACCCAGAGAAACAAAGCATAACAATCATATGAAATGCTTTTCTTTTAGAAACGCACCAATATAAAAACGAAATAATAACTAAATACAACGTTTCATTTGCAAGACTAGATACAAGTTTAAAAAATGTTGTAAGGACACGTCCTTCGAAACTCGTCATCCATTCAAGAAGTAACATATCAATATTAACCATAAAAAACGATACCTCCAAAAAATTCCTTCTGCTATTTGTCAGCACTTCATATAAACTAGTTGATTAACATTTCAAATTTATACACCTACTTACGTTACAGATTAAGAATATATAGTACCACATACTAAAAATAGATAATATGTTAAATCCTCTAATCATTTTTATAAATTTCAATGGAATTTTGAGCTTTATATACAAAGCCATTACAATTACAAAAAAACCGCCCTTATGTAAGGCGGTTGCTATCATTTTGCTTTAACCAATTTAATATAAATATATACGATTGATAGTGAATATAACGTGTGCAAAATAAAAGAAATAAAAGGGCTATTCCAGTGGTACTATACAGCAAACCGAACTTTAAAAAAACATTTAAAAGCGGCGGAAAATTCGTTATGCTTTGTAATGTAAGTAGCATACAAAACAAAAGGAAAAACACTGGGGCATATTGTAATTCATATGGCTTTCTCTTCTTATTCATTCTTTTTCGAATAAACTTATGACTTAGCTCTGCTACTAGGAAACACCCTCCAATTAATACAAGACCAGAACTCATTGTCATACATCCACCTGCCTTATATTTATCCTGCATAAGTACTCATCATTATATTTTCTTCACATATTTTCCATCTTCCTCATTAAAACCAAAGCTCTCAATGAAAGATTTTGCTTGTTCTGTTAATTCCGTTTGTAATACCTTTATCTCTTTCACATTTCTTTCTTTCATCATTGTTTCAAATGTAAAATACGTATTTGTTCCATAACCGTAACTTTGATAATCAAAGTGAATAATTAACTGAGATAAAACCGCAGTCTCCCCTTGAACACGATAATCTATTACACCAATATATGTATCATCGACTTTCACACAATACTGTACCTGTTTCTCACTTAAACTATGTGAGTGAAACATTTCTTTAACAACGCTTTCATTTTCTACAGTTACTTTTTCAAACGTAATCATATGTTGTCCATCCTTTTACTATTATTGTATCAATAATACGTCCTATTTATGAAAAAAACCTTAAGACCGTATGCGATCTTAAGGTTTTTCTAATTAAACTAAGCTATACGCACGTTTCGTTTCTTCGTGGAACTTATTCGTATCGTATTTATGCTCAACATAAATTTGATGCCATACCATAAACGCAAGTACAGTCCAAATTTTACGGCTATAATCGCCTTTATCTGCACAATGTGCTTCCAGTAAGTTTAATACATACTGTTTGTCGATTAAATGCTCTGTCTTACTTTCGTTTATAATATTAATAGCCCAATCATGCATTTCATCTTTTAGCCAGTGACGAATTGGTACTGGGAATCCAAGTTTTTTACGATCTAATACGTGATCTGGAACGATTCCGCGTGCTGCTTCACGTAAAATAGCTTTCGTAGTTCCGTTAGCAATCTTAAATTCAGTTGGAATTTTAGATGCAACATCGAATACTTCTTTATCTAAGAACGGTACACGAAGTTCTAATGAATTCGCCATTGTCATTTTATCAGCTTTTAATAAAATGTCACCGCGTAACCATGTGAACATGTCAATGTACTGCATTTTACTTACATCATCATAATCTTTAATTTCGTTATACAATGGTTTCGTGATATCCATATAGTTAACACTTTCATTGTAATACTTCATTAATTCAGCTTTTTCTTCTTCACGGAAGATTTTCGCGTTTCCATAGTAACGCTCTTCAATTGGCGTACATCCACGCTCTAGGAAGCTCTTTCCTTTAAAGCCTTCTTTAAGAGCACCACTTAATGCTTTTAGAACGCTCTTACCTGGGCTAGGAATGTAAGAGAACATTTTTAATGAGTTTGGCTCACGGTAAATGTTATAACCACCAAATAGCTCGTCTGCGCCTTCACCTGAAAGAACAACTGTTACATGTTTACGTGCTTCTTTTGCAACGAAGTACAATGGTACAGCTGCCGGATCTGCTAAAGGATCATCCATATGCCAAATGATTTTTGGGAACTCATCCATAAACTCTTTCGCTGAAATGAATACGTTATGGTTTTTAACGCCTAATTTCTCAGCAGTTTCTTTCGCAACATCAACTTCACTGAAACCACGTTGCTCAAAACCAACAGAGAATGTTAAAAGATTTGGATTCATTTCTCTTGCAATAGAAGCGATAATAGATGAATCGATACCACCAGATAAGAATGAACCTACTGGTACATCACTGCGCATATGCACTTTTACTGAATCATATAACACATCACGAATCGCTTGGATATGTTCCTCTTTCGTTGCACTTGAAGCATTGAAATAAGGTTTCCAGTAGCGATGGATTTCCATCTCTTTACCGATTTCTTTCACGAAATAATGACCAGGCTCAATTTTATTAACATCAATTGTTAATGTTTCTGGCTCTGGACCATATTGATACGTAAAGTAATGTTGTAGTGACGTTGGATTAACGCCTTTATCTTCCATCACATGCATAATACTTTTCTTCTCAGATGCGAAGAATGTAGTATCACCTTGTTGTGCGATGTATAAAGGTTTAATACCGAAGTGATCACGTGCTCCGAAAAGTTTCTTCTCTTCACGATCCCAAATCATAAATGCAAACATACCACGAAGGTAGTCTACACATTTTTCTTTCATATGTGCATACAATGCAATGATAACTTCTGTATCAGATTGCGTTGCAAACGTTGCACCTTTTTCAAGTAACATTTCACGTAATTCTACATAGTTGTAAATTTCACCATTAAAAATAATTACATATCGATCATTTTCATAAGTTAGCGGCTGATGTCCTGCCTCTAAGTCAATGATACTTAAACGGCGGAAGCCAAATTGTACATGTTCATCACGAAAATATCCTTCGTCATCTGGACCACGGTGGAAAATCATCGTGTTCATATTTTCAAATTGATGTTTTTCTGTTTCTGAAAACTCTCTAGGGTTTTCACATAAACATCCTACAAAACCACACATACTTCTTACCCTCTTTCAGTTTTCATTCTGTCTCTATACTACTATATCAACCCTATTTATACTAGCATAATCAACTGAATATGGCGACCAAAAACTATAAAAAAATCACTCCATTTCACATTTTTAACAATTTTTTATGAAAACATGAAAACTAGGCACTCACCTTTCTCCGCTTTTGTCATATGATATTGCAAATTGATTTTTAGGAGGGAATATTATGAGTGAAGAAAAAAAAGACTCTTCTCGCCCACCGGTTCGTAATTATTTAAAGCAAATTGATGATTTCTTCGAGCAAACACCACTTCGTAATGTAATCGCTGATTTAAATCATTTTTTCCAAAAAGGAAACCGTTTATTAACATTCCCTGTAGACTTATATGAAGTTGGTGAAGAACTCGTTGTGACAGCTGAACTACCAGGTATACAAAAAGAACAAATTCAAATCGAAATACAAAGTGAATACTTAAAAGTCTCTGTAAAAGAAGAGATACTGGAAGAAGAAGAGCAAACATCCCATAACTATTATCGCCGAGAACGTTCTATTTCAGAAGCATCCAGATTAATTAAATTACCGTACTCCATTAATAAAAAAGCAGCAAAAGCTTCGTATCAAAATGGCGTGTTAGAAATTCGGGCGCCAAAACTTCCACAGCAACATGACATTTTATCCATAGACTAATGTAAAAAAAAGAAGGGTGCTTTATAATATGCACCCTTCTTTTTATTCTGCTAATCGCTTCATATCACGTATAATGTCCTCATACGGCGTATTACTAATGCCACTGTACTTTTTCATTACTTTTCCGTTTTGATCAATTAAATAAAATGACGTACCATGTATCACTTGACCATTTTCAGGTTTATCTACAAGTGATTGGAAATTATCTTTTGAAAACTTTGTAATATCTTCTAACGAATACCCCGTTAATAAATTCCAGTTACTAGTATCCTCTGTAAACTTTTGAATGAAAGCCTTCAAATTCTCTGGCTTATCTAGGTCTGGATCTACACTAAACGAAACAAACTGAACGTCTAATTTCTCTTCTTTTGCCATCTTTTGCAGTTTTGCCATATTAGCAGTCATTGGCGGACAAACTGTTTGGCAGTTTGTGAACATAAAATCTGCAACCCAAACTTTCCCTTTTAAATCTTTTGTACCAAATGGTTTTCCATCTTGATTTGTAAATTGGAAAGTTTCTAAATCCCAATTCAATGGTTTACGAAGCTTTGAACCTGATCCACTACATCCAGCAAGTACAAAGAGACAAAATACAACCATAAGACCAATTACTTTTTGATAACGCTTCATTTATAAACCTCTTTTCTCTATCCTAAATTTAAATAGGTTATGTTTATCATAACAAAAGTTAACACTACGAGAAAATTGTTTACTACATTTGTTCACGAAATCGTACGAATTTACGTATGTTACTTCTTTATTTCAAGCGAATTACTAGACAAAATATATTTTTTCACTATTATTTCTCTAAATAGAAGTTGCAAAACTAATTTTATTGTTATTTTTGTAAATGCACCCCTCTATTTTTTTACAATTACTTAAACATTCATCCATGTTATACACTGTATTCCTTAACAACATTTCGGTACAATATAATTACAACGATTTTAAATGAGGTGATGTTCATGGCAAAGCGCTATGAAAATATGGATAATGTTAGCACAAAAAAATCAATTCGCTCTTTTATACGCTGGCGTAAAGAACGAAAGCAAAACAAAAAAGATTTTTCTTTCTTAGTAGAACAATCACCCATTAAACAAAGTGCATTTTTGCAAAATAATGTTGAAAAAACGACTGTCACATGGATTGGGCATTCCACTTTTCTTATCCAAACGAATGGACTTAATATATTAACGGATCCAGTATGGGCCAATAAATTAAAATTAGTCCCAAGACTTACAGAACCTGGACTTTCTATAAAAGAACTACCTAAAATTGATATCGTTCTTCTTTCACATGGTCATTATGATCACTTAGATTTTTCAACACTTCGCCAACTTAACGATGACGTATTATACTTAGTGCCCATCGGGTTAAAAAAATTATTTACTCGTAAAAAATTCAACAATGTAGAAGAGTATAAATGGTGGGAAAGTACGACGATTGATAATGTTTCCTTTCACTTCGTACCTGCTCAGCACTGGACGAGAAGATCATTATTTGATATGAATACATCTCACTGGGGTGGATGGATTATTAAGAATGACAATATGGAGGAAACCATTTATTTTTGCGGAGATAGTGGTTATTTCCAAGGCTTCAAAGAAATTGGCAAACGCTTTTCAATTGATATTGCCCTTATGCCAATTGGAGCTTATGAACCAGAGTGGTTTATGAAAGTATCCCACGTTTCACCTGAAGAAGCAGTGCAAGCCTATTTAGATTTACATGCTACACACTTTATACCAATGCATTACGGGGCTTTTGCACTCGCTGATGAAACACCTCGCGAGGCAATAACAAGGCTTCGAAATAATTGGAATTTACGTATGTTACCGTGGGAACAACTGCATGTACTCTTTTTAGGTCAAACTTTCACTTATAATAACGAAACACATGCTAAGAAAATGAATGAAGAAATTGAAACATTACATGTATAACGTAACTACTTATTTTCTATATCCAACATATAATATAGAAAATCATAAAGTGAAACTTTAATTAGTGGGTGTTTTCTATGAATGAATATTTACAGACTCGCTATATCATTAGCGGGAGTGCCTGTATAGCCCTTCTTATTTCTTACTTTCTATTCACATAAAAAAGCTACTTGAAATAAATTTCAAGTAGCTTTTTTTATTACTCTGCTAAATACATAAATCCGATTGCACCTGGACCTGTATGAGTACTAATAATAGGCGTTGTAAAGAAAATTTCTGATTGAGCAAATCCACTCACTTTTTCAACAGCCGCTTTTACATTTTCAGCTAAAGGAATTGCTTTCGCATGTGGAATTGCCACGGCTTTTACAACTTTTCCAGCTGTATCTTCCTCAAATAACTTAGCTAACGTTTTTACAATTTGACCTTGGCTACGCACTTTCGTTACAGGGTTATAAACACCATCTTCAAGGCTAGCAATTGGTTTTATATTAAGCAGCGAACCGATAAATGCTTTTCCTTTACCAATACGTCCACCCTTCACTAAGTTTTCTAATGTATCTACTACTACATATAAACGAGTATTCTTTCTCACTTCATCTACACGTTTTAAAATTTCTTCTAGTGAGCGTCCTTCATTTGCCATTTTCGCAGCTTCAACTACTTGATATGCTAAAGCATGTGTAATAAATTGCGAATCAACAACTGTTACTTTTGTGTCGGTCATTGATGCAGCACTATTTGCAGTTGCCACAGTACCACTCATTCCACTTGTCATATGAATGGAAAGTACTTCACTTCCATCTTCACCTAACTTGTCATACATTTCTACAAATGTACCCATTGCCGGTTGTGATGTTTTTGGTAGTTCCTCTGATTTAATCATTTCTTCAATAAATTCATCTGGTTGTAGATCAACGCGATCTAAATATGTTTGTCCATTTACAGAGATTGATAATGGTAGAACATGAATGTCATACTTCTCAATTACCTCTTGTGATAAATCTGCCGTTGAATCTGTTACAATTTTAATTTTTTGCATATTATATTCTTCCCTTTCCAATACGCTCTCCTTGTTATTATACTAGTATTCCCATTGCTTTCAACAATTTGGAACGAAATTTAATCAAATTAATTATATTTTTATATCTAAAATGAAAAAGACAGAGCTCTTGACCCTGTCCACACTCTATATCATGCATTTTTTTCAAGAGTATTTGTTTTATATACATTTAAATAATCATTCCACTTCAAACAATTTTGTAAATATTCACGGAAAGAATACGAAAATCTTGGATGTTTTTGTTTTTGAATTTTTGCAATAAATAATTGAAGACGAGACTGAATTAGAAACGATAATGGATGCTGCGCCTGTAGGACAGGGATTTCAAATATTTTAATACAATCCCCTGTTGAATGAGTGAAATAAAAACTTTTCGTAATCACAATATCAATCCTCTTTTTCATTGGATTTTTGAACTTCCTCTACTTTACGCTGTAACACGTTGTTTAAAGTGGAGACTCCTATGAATACAAAAGTACCCTTAGACAATCCCTGTAGTCCTTATGGTTAGAAGTTTTATAATCAATTCATCTCCACCTAACCCATCCCCCATCCTACATATCCAATCAGACGAGGACTCGTTATCCGTAAATTGCTTAATATGTTCAGTATAAACTTATAAAAGCGCAAAGTTTGTCTAAATTTTGGAGATTCTATAATTTTTTTCTTCTCTATATTGTATACGTTTATAGCTAGAGTATAACAAATAAATAAAAAAAGTGCCTTTATAACGCGGCACTTTTCGACTGGCTTTCATCTTCTCTTTTCTTTTTTCGCTTACTAACAATCTTTGATAAAGCAATACTAATTTCATAAATACAAATAAGCGGTACTGCCACTAAACTATGAGATAAAAAATCTGGCGGTGATATACACGATGCAATGATAATCAATGCTACGTAAGCATACCTTCTTATTTTTATTAGAAATTCTGCCGTCAATAGTCCAATACTCGTTAAAAACATTACTACTACTGGCAATTCAAAAATTACAGCAAATGGAACTGTTAAATTAAGAACAAAATGAAAATACTTTTCTGTCGTAAACATCGTATTAAACATTTCATTACCTATCGTAGTTAAAAAATGAAATAAAAACGGCATTACAACGAAATATCCAAAGCATAAACCTGCAATAAATAATATAGACAATACCGGTATATACATGACTGTCATCTTTTGTTCATTTGGATGTAAACCCGGTTTTACGAATAGCCAAATTTGTATAGCAGCAAAAGGAATTGTACAAACGATAGCAAATA
This sequence comes from Bacillus sp. TE9106W, assembly GCF_054062215.1. Lineage (NCBI taxonomy): Bacteria > Bacillati > Bacillota > Bacilli > Caryophanales > Bacillaceae > Bacillus > Bacillus sp. TE9106W. The sequence continues at coordinate 5,247 of NZ_JBSSFA010000010.1, read as the reverse complement.
CTGTAGCAATCGAGAAAAAAATCCACAATACATCACTTGGACCGAGAACAGTTAATTTCATTGGTAAATCTTTGACAAGCCAAAAATAAATATCCTTCGTAAAAGTAAACCCAATAATTAAAAATAGTACAAAGGATAGCACTGTATATATTACTCTTTTGCGAAGCTCAACTATATGTTCTACGACGCTCATTTCCCGATCTTCCATCTCGTTCACCACACTTTATTTATCCATTACGAGGAAAATTCATTACATTTTTTCTTTCTTTTCCTTCTCTTGAAATGCATCATCAGTCAATTCTTTCGTTGATTTTTTGAATTCTTTTAACGTTTCCCCTAAAGCCTTTCCGATTTCCGGCAATTTTTTAGGCCCAAATAAAATAAGTACAGCTACTAAAATTAAAATTAATCCTGGAAAGCCAATATTTGAAAACATTTCTCCATCCCCTTTATTAGTAGATTCCTTGTCCTACTATTACATAATTTTATTTTGTCAAAAAAGTTTGAAAACGTCAACAAATCCATTGGCTTTTGTCAAAAAAATTCAAAAATATAATCAATTATACAAATTTCATTTTCTATTGCCCTTGTGTATGATATGGTAAGGGAAACGACATATTATTTTATAATAGTAGAAAGGATTGGCATTATGACTGAAAAAATGACACGAATGACCCAATTTGTAAAAGAAGAAATTGCAAATGCAATAACACATGGTATCGGTGCCATTTTAAGCATCCCTGCCTTAATCATATTGATTATTCATGCTTCTAAGCATGGTACCGCATCAGCTGTAGTTGCATTTACTGTTTATGGTGTAAGCATGTTCTTACTGTACTTGTTTTCGACATTGTTACATAGCATTCACCATCCAAAAGTAGAAAAATTATTTACTATACTAGATCACTCAGCCATTTATTTATTAATCGCTGGCACATATACTCCTTTTTTACTGATTACGCTTCGTGGACCATTAGGTTGGACGTTACTCGCAATTATATGGACACTAGCAATCGGGGGTATCATCTTCAAAATTTTCTTTGTACGTCGATTTATTAAGGCATCAACTCTATGTTATATCATAATGGGATGGCTCATAATCGTTGCTATTAAACCACTTTATGAAAATCTAACTGGACATGGTTTTTCACTACTTTTAGCAGGTGGAATTTTATATTCTGTAGGAGCTATATTCTTCCTTTGGGAAAAGTTACCTTTCAATCATGCCATTTGGCATCTTTTCGTATTAGGTGGTAGTGCAATGATGTTCTTCTGCGTACTCTTTTACGTCTTACCTACAGCATAATAAAAAAGGTTTCAGCTTAATATAAGCTGAAACCTTTTTTATTATTTATGTAATTGTGATGCGATAACATCCTGTGTATACTTTGTTAACTCTTTAATATCCATATTCGCATACTCTTCAGGTGTAATCGGCTTAGAAATTGTTACTGTTGCACGAGCTGACTTCATACGGTTTCCATTCGCTTCAAACATTTTATATGTCCCATCTAATGTTACAGGTAAGATTGCTACACCAGATTTTACAGCAAGGTGAAAACTCCCAGCCTTAAACTCTCCAACTTCGCCACCCTTACTTCTCGTTCCTTCAGGGAAAATTACGATAGAATGCCCATTCTTTAATAATTCAATTCCATCTTTAATCGCTTGAAGTGATTGACGACGATCGCTACGATCCATAAATACACAATTCATAAGTTCCATCCAAGTTGGTACAACTGGAAACTTTTTAATCTCTGCCTTTGAAACGAAGCCAATTGGTTTATTTAAATAACCTAGTAAAACAGGGATATCCATATTACTCTGGTGATTACTTACAACTAGTACCGGCTTGTCTTTCGGAACATTTTCAAGTCCTTTCACTTCTACTGTTCCCCCAGCTACACGTACCATTTTCTTACCAAACCAATTTGTCGTTTTGTACACAGCATTATCTTTTTCTTGTGGCGACATCGTATTTACTTGTCTTTTAAGACGCCACATTCTCGGTGTAATCGCAATTACGATTAAAATTAAATAAAAGATTTTAAAAAACGTTTGAATCATACAGAACCCCCACCTATTATCATTCCGACCTTCATTATACTAGACAAACGAAGGAAAAAGAAGAAAAAATGTCCAAACAACAAGTGTTTGGACATTTTTAAGTATGATATATTAGAAACGTTTTGCTAATTCACGAGCATTAGCAATTGCTGCTTCTTTAATTTCTAGTGCTTTTTCAGGGTTTGCATTCATACCTTCAACTGCAATATATTCAGTATCATTTACACCAATGAACCCTAATACTGTTTTTAAGTGATTGCGACCGAAGTCTACAGCTGCGTATGCTCCTTCCGAATAAACGCCACCTGCAGCTTGAATGTGAAGTGCTTTTTTACCTTCTAATAGGCCAACTGGACCATTTTCAGTATATTTGAATGTCTTACCCGCGATTGCTAAGTTATCTAAGTATGCTTTTACTACTGGTGGATAGCTAAAGTTCCACATTGGAGTGACGAATACATAACGATCAGCATGCATAAATGTTTCTAAGTTTGTGTTCATTGCTGCAACTTTTTGTTGTTGAGCTTCAGTTAAAGCTTCAAATCCTTCACCTGCTGCAAATTTACCCCAAGCTGTGAATACATCTGCATCGATTGCTGGTACTGTAGTGTTGAATAAATCAATTGTTACAACTTCGTCTTGTGGATGTTCATTTTTATAAGCTTCGATGAAAGCTTCCCCTACTGCCATTCCGAATGAACCTTCTGCTGAATTTGGATTTGCTGTAATGAATAGTACTTTTGTCATTGTATTCTCTCCCTTTTCTACATTTTATCTTTAATTTGAGATTTATAATTTGAAAGTAAATAACTTACCTTATGTAAGTATAATATAAAAAGTTACGTTCGATGTCAATAAAAAATAGCTACTTTTTTTTCGTAAGTTAATGATTTATTTTGTTTCCTTAAAATTAAGTATACAAATATCAAGAATTTCTTCATATAAAAAGACTAGCTCTACAAATTATAGAGCTAGTCTTTTATTACATATTATTTTTGAAATACATGTTTTACTTTTTCAGCCGGGATATTACTTCCGCCTCTACCTTTTACATCTTCAATCATCATTGTAATGACCATATCTGGTGAATTTAAATCAAATGCAGCGAACCAGCCTAGTTCTTTTCCTTCAGCCTCTTTTGATACTTTTAATTCCGCTGTACCTGTTTTTCCAGCAAGCGTCATACCATCAATTTTAGCAATTTTCCCTGTACCATCTGGATCATTAATTACTTTCGTCATCGCAGTTTTTAATATATCCTGATTGCCTTTTGAAATGACATTCTCTTTCCAAACTTTTGGTTGCTTATCTGTTTTAATAATATATGGAGAAGGTATGTTTCCGTCATTAACAATTGGTGCGTATGTTAACGCTAGATGAAGTGGCGTCATTAATACTTGCCCTTGTCCATAACCTGTGTCTGCCATTTGAATATCATTTTTAATACCATCATTTGCGATTTTAGAAGCTGGGAATCCATATTCAATTGGTAATTTCTCATCGAATCCAAATTTTTTCGCTTCACTCATAAACTTATCTTTTCCGATTTTCAAAGCTTCTTGTGCGAAATAAATATTATCCGAGTATTTCATCGCCTTATCAAAATCAATTGGATTTGCATCTTTTACACGCGTTACATAATAATTACCCCAAGAAGAATCTTTTGTCCATTTCAATCCTTCAATTTTCAACTCTTCTTTTGGATCAATTGTTTTCGTTTCAAGACCAATTGCACCTGTAATAGGCTTAAATACAGAACCTGGAACTGATAATTGTGTAAATCGATTCGTCATCGGTTTTTTCGGATCATTATTTACCGCATCACGTTGCGCTTTTGACGCCCCTCTTGTAAGGGTATTTGGGTTATAAGCTGGTGTGCTCACAAGTGCAAGTGTTTCTCCAGTCTTTGGATTAATTGCTGCACTTGATCCTACCTCATTTTTCATTTCATTATAAATTTCGCTTTGAACTGCACTGTCAATCGTTAAAGTTACATTTTCTCCATCAACAGCATCTGTTTTTGCTAAATTTTTAATTTCTTTTCCTTGTGCATCTTCTACGAAGACACGACCACCTTTTTTACCGCGTAGCTTTTCTTCCAGTACTTGCTCTAAACCAGCTTTACCTACTGGATCATCTGCTTGATAGCCTTTCTTTTGTAGCGTTTTTAAATCTTCAGCATTCACTTTTCCAATATAGCCAGTAAGATGTGCTGCTTCTTCTCCTAATGGATATGAACGAACATTTACTGGCTTTGTTGCAACACCGGGTAAATCTATGTACGTATTTTGTGTTGCTCCTTCAGGCAATATTCCAATTGGTACTAGGTAATTTGGTTTTACCCATTTAGCTGCTAGTTTTTGATCAATTTCTTCGACAGACATATTTAGTAACTTCGCTACCGTTTCTTTCGTTTGCGGAGCTGCATCCCCTAATTTTTCAGGAACCAATCCAATTTCAGAAGCTTTACCATTTACCGCAAGATATTTACCGTTACGGTCATATATTTCTCCGCGCTTCGGTTGCGTCGTTTGCATACGCACTTTACTATCTTTCGTCATACCTGGGAAGATAAAGTCAGGAGTCCAATCTACTTTCCAAGATTCTTTATCTCCATCTTTTTCTTTCACCATTTTTGCTTCATGGCCAAAATTGATTTTTCCACCCACTGTATCCATGCTTACTTTAAAAGGAATAGGACCTTCATCTTTTTTATCTTCTTTTACTTCTCCTGCTTCCACTTTTAAGTTTTTCACTTCAATGCCAGAATAAATTTTTTCATATTTCTCAGTGAATTCTTTCTTTGAAATATCTTTTTTCGCCTTTTCTGATAATTGATCATACATTTCTGCAAATTTTTGTTTATTCCATGCTTTTGCATATGTATCAAATGCTTCTTGTGGTTTTTCTTCTTTACCGCATCCGACTAACATGAATGTTAAGCAAAGAAAAAGAATCCCCCATATCTTTCTCAATCGATTCTCCTCCTCTTTCTATGTTAATACTCTTGAAAATTTTAGCATTTTCACATGCTACCTTTCATTATAGCACTATCGAATCTCATCTATAAACCTATATTGATGGATAGTAGAGTAGAAAACTGAAACAGATTATATTTTCTTTAGGGGTGGCTTTGCCATCCCTTTTCTGTTTCAGTTTCCCCTCATCAAACCGTACGTG